>CAZLPH010000344.1:0-1505 GCA_964561345.1 uncultured Candidatus Epulonipiscium sp. | reverse complement strand
TATATGAAACATGAATTCTTTACCATACGTAATAGGAGAAGTTTTGTTGGTGGGCATTTCTCAAACCGTACACCTAGTTTTTTACTTGCCCCTTTACGGGTCTGGCTTGGTGCAGTCTGGTTATTTGAAGGAATTATGAAAATTCTAGAGGGATGGTTCAAGCAGCCTATGCTAAACAACTTTTTTGGCGGGGCAAATGCCTGGTATGATAGCATATTAAATGTTGGCGGGGCAGATGCTCTTAGCGCTGCAACAGATGCTGTTAGTGCTGCGACAGGTGCAGCGGATGGAGCAGCAGCAGGCCAGGTGATTTTTAACTGGAACATATTAGGCCTATTTAAAATGATATTTGTCTCGGGGACAGAACTGGCTACTTCAGGCTTAAGTGATTTGGCTTTTAAGTTAGATGTTCCGGCCATGAATTGGTTTATAGATAAGTTTATACTGCCAAATGATGGTATACAAATTATGATGCAAAGTTCAATAGTCGTTGTGGAAATCTTGATTGGTTTGGCTCTCATTGCAGGGTTACTAACTGCGCCGGCAGCAGCCGTATCACTTGTTTTACAGATTATGTTCGTTTGTACCACAGGTTTATACCTGGGAACAGTTTGGATGGTTTTTGCAGGTGTGGCTGTTTTAATTGGTGCAGGAAGAACTTTAGGACTAGATTACTATGTTATGCCAGTAATAAAAAGAGCTTGGAAGAAACTGCCGCTTATACGAAAGCTATATATTTATAATGACTAGAATTGATAGGAGTAAACAATGGAGAATTTAAAATATGAGGAGGCTTTTGAGCAGGTAAAAAAAGAAATGCAAAAAACCTTAAGAAAATCTCCTTCCATTATCAATGAGTATTTGACCCATATGTCCAATGCACAAGGAAAGATGATCCGGGCCGCATCCCTTCTAATTTGTAATGAAGATAAGGATGGCAATATTAATCCAGATGCCATTAAGGCAGCAGTAGCAATTGAAATCATTCATTTGGCCTCACTGGTACATGATGATGTCATTGACAATGCAGACCTACGTAGGGGGCAAGAAACCATTCAGAAGAAATACGGAAAACGGACAGCTGTTATTTGCGGCGATTACCTGTTAAGTATTGCCCTACAAATGGTCTCTAATATTTCAGATGGGAAGGAATATTTATCCAGTCATTTTCCTGACTATATAAGAAAGCTCTGTCTAGGAGAATTACTTCAACACTTGAATAATTGGAATCTAGACCTATCCATATTTGATTACTTTAAGATTATATCGGGGAAGACAGCAGCCCTATTTGAAGCTTCTTTTTTCGCTGGCGCACTTTTGGCCCATAGTACAGATAAAGAAATCAAGCGATATAGAAGAATTGGAAATTATGTTGGAATCATCTTCCAACTACAAGATGATTGTTTAGATTTTGATCAAACAGTTGAATCAGCCAAAAAACCTGTCCAATCGGACTATGACCAGGGTGTCATTACCCTTCCTTTAATTCATGCCCTAGCTAAGTT
>CAZLPH010000343.1:0-1524 GCA_964561345.1 uncultured Candidatus Epulonipiscium sp. | reverse complement strand
ATTCTACAAATTCGCCATTTAAGCTGCCTGTGGCTTGTTTCGTGATATCATCCCACTCCACCCCTGCACCTATGACCTCCAATATTTCCCTAAAAGGATAGTATGTTGTGCCTTCTTTGTTCATTACTGGATTCTCTAGCTTTAATGGTTGGCCATCTAATATAATGGTAATATCCATTGGCTGTGGTTTAGGCTTTTGTGGCACCATTGGTTTTTCTATATTGTTCTCCTTAAATTTAACACCATAACCCTCTAGTACATCTTCTGGGCCCATCCATATGGGTCTATTAATATTAATTTTTCCATATAATTTTTCCACGTCCTCATTAAACATCCTAACACACCCCAAAGATGCCGATGTCCCTATTGACTTAGGATTGGAATTGCCATGAACCCCGTACTTACGTCCTCCTTTATAGGAGATGCCAATCCATCTGCTTCCTAGAGGATTGTTAGGTGCCCCGCCTTCTATAGGATCACTTACCCCTGCGCCACCCCAACTTGGATTTATAAATTTAATAACGGTCTTAAATTGTCCATTTGGTGTTAAGTCCGTAGTCTTTCCTGTTGCTACAGGATAGGATTCTTTCACTTGACCATCTTTAAGAAAATATAGGGTATTGGAAGATTTATTGATTACAATCATTTCTCCCTTCACATCTGTGTAAGGGGTCCTTAGCCTTATATCTAGCTTCTTATCTCGTATATCTTTGTTCATTGCTTCTATGGTAGCCTTTCCAGCTATTCCATCTACAGCTAATCCTTTTGATTTCTGATATTCCCTTACTAATTCTTTGGTTCTAGCATCATAGCTATATCCCCAAGGTACATCATTATAGTTACTTGCCCTAAAAAAATCTTTTATTAGTCTGATTTGATCTGATGATATTCCTGTGTTAAAAACAAGTCCTCTTGATTCTATTTGGGTATTAGGAGTTGTTTCTCCTGCATAAGATATGCTGTTTGGGAAAACCATCATAACGACCATTAGAATAACCATAACCCTTAACTTACTATTAATTTTCATTTTATCTCCTTCTAGTTATATATTATTATGTAATTACATTAGCTATTTTAACCAACAAGGTTCTGCCCTTTACCAGCCATAAACTTTTCCAAGTTCTCCACCGCCACAGCCATAAGCCTCTCCCTTGATGCCTCTGCTGCCCAAGCAATATGGGGTGTTATAATAGCATTCTTGGCCCCTATAAGAGGATTATCCTTAGCTGGTGGCTCCTGGGATAACACATCCAGTGCAGCGCCCCCTACTTTTCCACTATTTAGGGCATCTGCTAGGTCTTGTTCTACAATGAGTTGGCCCCTAGAGGTGTTAATAATCATAACCCCATCTTTCATTTTTGCAATACTATCTTTATTGATAAGCCCCTCAGTACTTGGAAATAGAGGACAATGCAAACTAATCACATCTGAGCTAGTGAGCAACTCATCTAAACTAACATATTTTACACTCTCACTCTCAAGCTCCTTCTTGGGATTATTAGCGTAAGCCAAAATAGTCATTCC
>CAZLPH010000342.1:0-1529 GCA_964561345.1 uncultured Candidatus Epulonipiscium sp. | reverse complement strand
AAGGTATCAACGACGAAAAGGCAATTAGAAGAGATTCGCCTAAGTCTTACACTTGAAGCAGCTTTAAAGTTAAATAATAAGTTAGATATTCAAACCACGGAACTAAGCAAAGTGGTTGAAGCCCTTAAAGGCATAGAAAAAGAGCAAAGTGAAGAAATCTTAAGAAACATAGGGACCCCTGTTACGGAAGAAAATCTTGAACAGATGAAGGAAACAAGTGACAGGGTTTATAATATTTCTCAAAATAAAGACCTTGCAATGGTTCAAGTCGTTGAAGATAAAGCAGACTTTACCTTAAAGGGGATGGATGAGTCTATTAAATTAAAGCAGGCACAATCCACCTATGAGGAATCATGGACCAAGCCAGAGAGACGTTTTGGAGAGGGAATTACTAGGGTAGAAGAACAAATAGAGCATGTCCTTGAAATAAATAATATAGAGCCAACAGATGCTAATATAAAGGCAGCTAAGGCCTTGGTTCAAAACAATGTGGATATTACACCAGAGGCAGTAGAAGTGGCAAAGAACGTTTTACTTAAGATAGAAACCGTCTTATATGAACTTCGCCCAGCTATTGTAGCGCAGATATTAAAAGAAGGCATTCGCCCTGATACCATGCCAATAGATGATCTTATAGAGCATATAAGGGGGATTCAAAAGGATAGCCAAGTTGACCCTGCCCAGAGGGTAGCGGAGGGTATATTAGAGCTAGATAAGACGGAGCAGCTGAGTCCTACAGAGCGAGAAGGCTTAGTAGCTGTCTACCGTATGTTAAAGACCATTACAAAAAATGAAACAGCAGCAATTGGCTTCCTACTAGATAATCAGAAAGAGCCTACCCTAGGTAATCTATTTGAAGCGAGTAAGTATATTAAGCAGACGGCTAGTAAAACAGGTAAGATGGATGTAAGGGTGGACGATGACCTGGGTATTAGGCAAGGGGACCTACCAGCTAATATAAGGCATCTAATAGGGGAAGCGACCAAGCTAGCACCTAGCCACACAGAAAATATCATTGACCAGTGGCTATCACGTATTACACCAGAGGAATTAAAACAGTATGTGGATATGGATAAGTCATTAGAAGCCTTAGAGTTAAAAGACGGAAAGTTATCATCTTTTGAGAGCGGTAGAATGACCAAGCAGGTTAAAGCTTTAGAGCAGGTATCCCAACACACCTTGACCTTCCTTGAGGAACATAATATCCCAGCAACCATAGCTAATATTTACTGGACAGATAAAATGATCAAAGATCCTTATCTTTTAGGTGATATGTTAAAAGAGTATGAAAACCTAACAGGTGAAGAGATACAATCAGCAATTAATAAAGATAATAAGAAACAAAATATAGATGAAATATTAGATGAATTAGAGATAGAATTATACCAGCAAAGTTCTAAGTGGCTATCAGTATCTCAAAGCACACAAGCCTACACCATGGGCAAAGAGATAGAACAACTACTAAGCACCCAAAGGCAAATATCAAAAAATGAAGGCATCTACCAAATACCTGTACAATTGCACCATGG
>CAZLPH010000341.1:0-1544 GCA_964561345.1 uncultured Candidatus Epulonipiscium sp. | reverse complement strand
TTTAAAACAATCGGTCCTTTATTATTTAGAATTTCCACAAAGGTCGAAACATCTTGTACATTAATAATACCAATATCATCAGCTGTTACACCCTCTAGGTTACTAATGGCTCCCACAATATCAACAGGTCTCATTTTGGTTTTTTTACCTGATGCTATATGGAGTTTCATTATTTCTTCGTTAAGCTTGTCTTGAATATCTTCTTTAATTTCCGCTTTCACGCTCATTTTTTCCTTAAATAAAGGTTTTGCCGCCCTAATCTCATCATCGTTTGGCAACTTTCCTTGGTTTATCTCAAATCCAATGTAAGCATGAATATCTGCTAAAAACCGTTCCTGATTAGGGGTTACAAGGGTGATAGCATTGCCGCTTTTGCCGGCTCTTCCTGTTCGGCCAGTTCTATGAACATAGCTTTCTATTTCTTCTGGCATATCATAATTAATAACATGGGTAATGTTATCAACATCAATCCCTCTTGCGGCCACATCTGTTGCAATAAGATATCTAAAGGATCCCTTTTTAAAATTCTCCATAATCTTTGTTCTATCTTCTTGTTCCATACCCCCGTGAATCTTTTCGCAGGTGTAGCCAGCCCGTGCTAAATTCTGCTCCACCTGGTCTACCTTCTCACGTCTATTACAAAAGATAATACAACTATCAGGATTTTCTACTATTGTGATAGCTTCTAGTAAAGCCATCTTATTTTTCTCAGTCACTTCGTATCTTATATGGTCAATCTTCTCAGTTGTAAGACCTGTTCCTTTAATTTCTACATAGGTTGGCTTCTTCATATACTGATCTGATAAGCGTTGTATGTCTTCTGGCAAAGTTGCTGAAAAGAGCATGGTCCTTCGGCCCTTAGGTGTCTTGCTTATAATAGACTCAACTACCTCTAAAAAGCCCATACTTAGCATTTCATCCGCCTCATCGATAACAACGCAGCTGATGGCACTAAGATCTAGTGTGTTACGTTCTATATGATCAAGGACCCTACCCGGTGTCCCCACAACAATATGCATTTTTTGTTTGAGTTCTTTTTCCTGGCGAATAAAAGGAAACTTACCATATAAAGCAATGGTTTTTAACCGTTTAAATTTTCCTATATTACTCATATCTTCTTTAACCTGAATGGCTAGCTCCCGTGTTGGTGTCAAAATTAAAGCTTGTGGCTTATTTTCTTCCCACTCTACCATTTGGCAAATAGGAATCCCAAAAGCCGCCGTTTTTCCACTTCCTGTTTGAGATTTAACAATTAAATCCTTGTTTTTAAGGGCAACAGGTATAACTTCTTTTTGAACTTCTGTTACACTTGTGAAGTTTAAAATCTTTAATGCCTTTAAAAGTTCTTTTTCTAATCCGTAATCTTCAAATTTTATATTTTTCATTATATACCTCATTCATATTTTATTCTCGAACAAGTAGTATACCATATATAGTTTACAATATGCCAGATTAATGTTAGACTAGTCTAAGGATAAAGGACTATAACTGTCCTTTAATTTAACCACAAAGGAGAATTCTAAATGGAAGATAAAGTATTAGCA
>CAZLPH010000340.1:0-1611 GCA_964561345.1 uncultured Candidatus Epulonipiscium sp. | reverse complement strand
TCATCAGGAATTACATTCCCTTTTTTCGTCTTAGGAAGTCTCTTATTTTTATACTTTTGTTTATCAAAACTAGAGATTTCCTTAAAAAAAGGAAGCGCATTTTATATAGGTAGTATGGTTTTACTAGGGATTTCCACTTTTTGTACAGATGATTGGCGAATGATCTTCATGAATAAAACGGGTATTTTTGTTCTAATGATAAGTATGCTTTTAAATCAAATGTACCAGACAAACCAGTGGAAGCTTGGTAAGTACTTGGCTAGTATATTTACTACAGTGATTTATAGCATTGGAGAAGTTGCAAGACCATTTATAGATTTTAATGGATATGTAAATCAGAGCAAAAAGAATAAAAAAAATAAGACAATTTATATTATTATTGGTGTGTTAATAGCCATTCCTGTATTTGCGATCGTATTAGCATTGTTGTCTAGTGCAGATGCAGTGTTTAGAGAATTGACCAATAAGCTTTTGGGGGAATTAAATATCCCCAATTTGGTTCATATAGCATCAATGGTAGTATTTATGTTTTTGGCATCCTATTGCTTGCTATCTAGTCTATGCAAAAAAGAACTAACCGAAGAAGTGAAGGATCAGAGAAAAGGAGAACCAGTTCTTGCAATTACCATTACTTCTATTTTGACTGTATTATATTTAGTATTTAGCGGAATTCAGATTATATATTTGTTTATGGGACAGATGCAGTTACCAGAGGGATATACTTATGCGGCATATGCAAGAGAAGGTTTTTTTCAACTACTTGTCGTTTGTATATTTAATCTAATTATTGTACTATTTACATTAACTCGTTTTAAAGAAAGCAAAGTATTAAAGGGCATTTTAACAGTGATGTCTATTTGTACATTTATAATGATAGCCTCTAGTGCTTTACGAATGATTTTATATATTGAGACTTACTATTTGACGTTTCTTAGAATTTTCGTGTTGTGGACCTTGGTGGTGCTATTTATTTTATTCGTGGGAGTAGTGATTAGCATTTATAAAGATAAGTTTCCATTGTTTCAATATAGTATGATGGTGGTAACCCTGTGTTATCTCTTGTTATCATTTAGCCATCCAGATTATTTTATTGCAAAGATAAATCTGAGTAATACCAAATATGCCATGACAGAAGTTGCTGAAAATGAAGTGAATGAAAATGAAGTTACAGATGATTATTACAAGGATTTTTATTATATTGAAGGATTGAGCCTAGATGCGGCACCAGCAGTACTGGAGTTTTATGATGTATATGGCGCCCACATTAAAAGCCTAGGTTTTGAAGATTCCTATATTAATAAAGTTAAGAATCAAACGAAGAATCATGATTGGCGCCATTTTAATATTTCAAGATATATGGCAGGTAATAGATTGAAGGATTATTTTAAATTTTAGTAGTCCACTGGCTACAATCCCATACGTGAGTAGCTAGACCTTCGTAGAATTCAGGCTCGTGGCAAACCATTAAGATGCTACCTTTATATGCTTGCAGTGCTCTTTTTAGTTCTGCCTTAGCATCTACATCTAAGTGGTTGGTTGGCTCGTCAAGGAGAAGAACATTGCTTTCTCGATTGATTAACTTGCATAATCTTACCTTGGCCTGCTCTCCAC
>CAZLPH010000339.1:0-1620 GCA_964561345.1 uncultured Candidatus Epulonipiscium sp. | reverse complement strand
AAAAACCAAGACTGTTTTTGTATTTTACAATAATCGGCTGCATACCCCATTTATTTTTAGGGTCGTCTTTCTCATAAATATTGATGGAACCAACATTCTTGCCATAAGTTGTATCGCCAATCAAAACCACTTCATCCATATAAGGCTTTAGCCCATTAATTACAAATTCACTGGCAGAAGCAGTGTACATTCCGGTTAAGATAAAAAGTCTGTTTAGCCCCATCTTAGGTACATCAATAACCTTTTCTTCTTTCTTGGTTTCTTCATCATAATAAGTAATTTCATCAATAAAATACTCTTTGTTATAGTTTGATCCATATTCCCTTTTCAATGCATTATGCACAATTGAGTTGTATTCAGATGTAGTGAGTATGTTATCAATAGATCTGTTTTTTACTAATGCACTTGCTAGGGCTATAGCACTCGATACTGCGCCTCCACTATTGTATCTTAAATCCAGAACCATTTCTTGTACACCCTTTGTTTTCATATTATTTAGCGTGTTCATCAGTAACTTATCATAACTGTAAGAATCATCCTTCGGGTCTTTGGAGAATAAGTTATACACCAGGTATCCTATTTTGGTGTTGTTTAAAGTATATATTGTGTCTTTATATACCGGATTTTCCCAATACACTTGATTTGTGACAGTTAGAGTAATATCTTTAGTTAGTGTCAGCTCATATTCTTTTGTGTTTTCATTATATATCAATTCAGCCATAGTTAGTTTCTTGGCTCCCACACCGCCAAGCATTGTACTTCTATTATCTCGAGTTATATTCTGACCATTTACCTTCAGAACAAACTGCCCTCTCTTAATACCCTCTCTTTCTGCCTCTGTTCCTTTCTTGGTATATAGCACAAGCGGATAATAATGTGTATATTCTTTGTTTGCCCCCACCATTATGTACTCAAAGCCTATCTCGCCTGATGATCCTCCGGCTAACGACTGTTGCAGTTCTAAATAATCTTCTTCTATCCATGAAAAACGATCGCCGTTAGGATTACTTGTCTTGTTATATTTATTTAGAAGAGAGTCGAAAAAGTCATCAGGGTTAAGAGAATAGTCAGGTGACTTAGTGATTTTGTTATTCCACAGGTAGTAGATTGACATCTCATCGTAAATCCAGTTGTTTACGTATGCTTTGACAGCTTCATCATTAATAATGATATCATCTTCTGAATTACAAGACGACAATGCTAAAATAACAACTGATAAAAAGAATAACTTCACTATATTTCTTTTCATTACAATAAAAAATGTTTGATGTTAGATAATTAGTAAAAGTATAAAAGTTTATCATTATATCAATGATATTGCTTAAGTTTTAACAAAACAGGAATTGTATAGATTGTCTATTTATATAATAAATCTTCTTCCACCCTAATTGCTTCTCGTTCTATATTTAGAATAAGCCTCATCAATTTTCATAGCAAAATTGGATGGTTGGTAGTTTTTATTGCTCCAAAGTTAAAAAATAGATGTTTTACTGTTGATGTAGTTGATTACATAAGTTCTGTTTCCTTCATTGTCATTACCATCCTCTGTTATGTCTTTACCTTTGTAGTGGTTGAACATAATTGACCTATTGAATTATATTTTCACTCTATTCAAAAAAT
>CAZLPH010000338.1:0-1635 GCA_964561345.1 uncultured Candidatus Epulonipiscium sp. | reverse complement strand
TATGTTAAACATCATTTAAATACATATAAGTGCTATAGTATATGTCGACATTTTTTGATAAAAGATTAGCTAGAAGCTTGCCTCTAATCTGTAATGATTACGACTTAGTTTTTCTTCCCCCATATAGATATCATATTCTAAGCTCACTTTATACCCTGACTCTGTCTCATTACACGCTATACCAATAGGCTTAAAGGTAAGTTCCATCGTGCCATAGCCAGTATTGTAATGGGTTGAGTAGGATTTTCCTTTTTCAAAACGTAGCAGCGACTTATGCCCACCCATTCGCCTAACAGATACACTTCCATCTCTAGCTACCTTAATTTGATTGGTTACTTTAGTAGCTGTCTCCGGATCTTCTTCTGTATATATAATATATATACTCCCATTTTTAGTAGATAGCTTCCCTTGAAACATCTCTTCTAAGGAGTCCGTATGAGTTGGGTAAATTTGTTTTGTTGCTACTAGTAAAGTACATTCTGCGTTATCAAAACTCATTTGCTCACCCCACCTTCTCTGGCTAGGTCTACCATCTGAACATGTGGAATAGGCCTTTTTAAAAACTCTTTAGCCATGTGCTCAAATTGATTGGTATGGTCACTCACATAAAAATCATAGATTGGCGCTTTATCTCCTTGCGCTAACTGATTCCACACCTTTAACTTCCTTTCCATCTCATATGCTGCCTCTTGTGCTGGGTTTACCAGGGTAACCTTATGGCCTACTACCTCCTGTATTGTTTTGGAAAGCATGGGGTAATGGGTGCACCCTAAAATCAGCGTATCTATCCCTTCTTTTAATAAAGGCATTAAATACTCTGTGGCTACCATATGTGTAACAGGGTGATCAATCCACCCATCCTCTACAAGTGGTACAAATAAAGGGCATGATCGTCCAAATACCTGGGCCTCTGGATTTTTTTCTTTGATTAGAGCAGGGTACTTATTACTCCTTATGGTTGCCTCCGTCCCTATGATCCCAATGCGACCTGTTTTTGTTTTCTCTAGGCCTACCTTTACGCCAGGTTCCACGACGCCTTCTATTAACATCTGTGGAAACATGGCTCTTAAGTCTTCTATACTATTTGAACTTACCGTATTACAAGCAATAATAATGGCTTTTACCCCTTTACTTTGTAAAAATCTAATAATCTGAGCCGAAAACTTTGTTACTATTTCTTTGGATTTATTGCCATAAGGAACTCTGGCTGTATCACCGAAATATATGATTGATTCATTAGGAAGATGGTCCATAATCTCTTTGACCACAGTTAAGCCGCCTAAACCTGAATCAAATATGCCTATTGGCTGATCGTGCATAGTTAAAAATCCTCTCTATTTACAAACTTGCTAAATTAATAAGTTTCTCTACAAGCTCTGGTGTTTTTATTCCTTGATCTTCCCATAACATTGGATACATGCTAATAGAAGTAAATCCAGGAAGTGTATTAATTTCGTTAAATATTATCTTATTATCTGTGGTCACAAAAAAATCAATTCTAGCTAAGCCCTTACCTTCTACTGCTTTAAAAATTCTCTTTGCATAGGCTCTAATTTGATTCTTGATCTCATCAGATAAATCTGCATTGACAACCGTCTTTGATTCTGCATTATTATACTTAGCATCATAATCATA
>CAZLPH010000337.1:0-1640 GCA_964561345.1 uncultured Candidatus Epulonipiscium sp. | reverse complement strand
CCAAAGAAGACGAAAATTATTCTCGAGGCCGGGTGTGGGCAGGGCCCACAAAAACACAAGTTTATACCGGCTTATTTAGTTATGAAATTTTTAAAAATAACGTATATTAATACAAAATGTGGTAATAATATATATATCAACATATTTAGTTATTAACTCATACATATCTAATTTAAGCCTTAGAAAGATTTCTTTCTAAGACACAAAATAATTTACAGTCTCGGGAAAGGCAGTTACTTGTCTAACGTTAACGTTAAAAGCGTTAGTAATCCTACTAGTACTCACCCTGAAGTGGGGGTGAGCATTGGGGCAGTGCTAATAGACCCGGCTGATGCCCAGCCTTTAACCAGCACAGGTCCTCACGGAACATCAAGAGGTTTCAGAGTGTATACTACTTATGTACTAGAATGGGAAATAGAATTACCTGTCCAAGGCCCAACCATGGTAGATGTTACAGTACAACATTTCAATGCATATGGTTCATGTGGTTTATCCTTTCTAGCTTATACTTTTTTCGTTTTTAAAAACACTGTCTTCTAACTGGTTAACAAGATATTTCCATACAATCATAATCATTGGAATTTGTATGGGAATCATTGCAAGGGATTTGACAATCCTTACTGGTATTATGGCTAGGTAGCCTTTTCCTGTGAGGATTGCTAACCACAGGGTACCTAAGCCTAGGTTAACAAAAACGCTTGTTATCACAACTGCTATACTGACCCTTAGGATGGTCTTAGGTTTGTTATACAGGAAGAGGCCAAAAACAAAGCCGCTTAAAAATGCTGAGACTGTAAAGCCAAAGAAATATGCCCCGCCTGTTGGAAATAGCATCATGCCAATAAAATCAGCTAAGGTCGCTGATACCCCTGCCGCTAAAGGGCCAAACATCATGCCTGATATGGCGATTGGCAAAAAGGCAAAGCCAATTCTTACAATGGGTGTTTGAATGGATAAAAACCGTGTTAATATAACCTCTAAAGATATAAATAAGCTTAAATAAACTATTTTTCTTACATTACTCATGTATACTTCCTCCCTATTTTAGGTATTATAGGACATTATTCGCCCTTTATGTCAAGTCATTAGAGTATACACTAATTTTCTCTCTTTGTATAATAGAAAAAGCTTGGGGTTGCCAGTAATATTTCATTTCTTTAACTGTTATGTCCCATAGTTTTATATTTCCCTTAATGGTTATTGTTAGTTCATCTACCTTACCTATATTAATTTCAGAAGACATTGGCCCTGGGTAGCCATAGCTTGTGTCTATAAAAATCTGCTCCACCTCTTCCCCATCTGCAAGGATCACCACCTTGCTCTCATGGCCACTAAGCTTATCTGTAATACCATAGTTTAGCAAAAGGATAATATCTTTGCCCCCAAGGGCGTAGGTAAAGCTTTGGGGCTCATTCCCTTGGCTACTATATAGGTTGATCCTTGGCTGAATTTTCTCGCCAGCAATTTCAAAAGCTTGGGGTTTAGGTTCTGGGTGGCCACCTGATTTTATAGGCAAACGACTTAAGGCCACAGGAGGCCCTTCTATCTTTGTCAAGGATTGGTGTGTAAGCTCAGATAGGCCCATTAGACCTATTGACAAGGTCATAAGGGCCATGATCATGGCAACTACCTTCTGCCAA
>CAZLPH010000336.1:0-1653 GCA_964561345.1 uncultured Candidatus Epulonipiscium sp. | reverse complement strand
CAGCAGTAGATGCAGCTATTGAAGAAGGTATTGCTAAGTTTGGTGGTAAGAAACCAAATAAGGCTGCAATTAAATTACCACTTAGAGATGGAGATGTGGAACGGGATGACGAAGCTTACAAAGGGCATTATTTCTTAAATGCTAATAGTATTACACCACCACAGATTGTTGATAAAGCGGTCAGGCCAATCCTTGATAGGAACGAAGTGTATAGTGGCTGTTACGGAAGGGTTTCTTTGAACTTTTATGTATTTAATTCTAATGGAAACAAAGGTGTAGCCTGTGGACTAGGAAACATCCAAAAGATTAAAGATGGCGAGCCACTAGGTGGTAGGGCAAATGCAGCAGATGACTTTACAACATTAGAAGATGATGACTTCTTATCATAGAAAATAGATAGCTATAAGGTGGCCTAGGGATAATCCTTGCCACCTTGTTACATTTGAAAGGATGAGGTGTAAATGAAATCAATGTCCATAGATATAGAATCGTTTTCTAGTGTGAATCTGGGGAAGTCGGGCGTTTATAAGTATTGTGAAAGTGATGATTTTGAAATACTTTTGTTTGGTTATTCGGTAGATGGCAAAGAAGTACAGGTAGTAGATCTTGCTAACGGTGAAAAGATTCCAGATGAGATTATAAGCGCATTAACAGATGATTCTATTCAAAAATATGCTTTTTCTGCCCAGTTCGAGAGGGTCTGTTTATCAAAGTGGCTTGGTATGCCGTCAGGGGAATATCTTTCACCAAAGTCATGGCACTGTTCCATGGTATGGGCTGCAACTTTAGGGCTACCCTTATCCTTAGCTGGAGTAGGAGCAGTTCTAGGACTTGAAAAGCAAAAACTAGCAGAAGGCAAAAATCTTATTAGGTATTTTTGTATTCCCTGCTCCCCAACTAAAACCAATGGCGGCAGAACACGTAACTTGCCAGAACATGATATGGAAAAGTGGGAGCAGTTTAAAGAATATAACATTCGTGACGTAGAAACAGAAATGGAAATACAGGCTAAGATAGCAAACTTCCCAGTATTAAAAAGAGAGTGGGAGAATTACCATCTAGATCAAATCATTAATGACCGTGGTATTGCTTTAGATATAGATTTTATTAATCAGGCAGTTTTATGTGATGAAAAGATTAAAACTGAAAATATGGAAAGGGCAAAAAAGCTAACTGGGCTTGAAAATCCAAACTCTCCAATGCAGTTAAGGGATTGGTTAGGGCAACAGGGAATAGAAACTGATTCACTCACCAAGGCTGTAGTTTCTGAACTACTTGAAGATGCAAAGGGCGATGTACATGAGGTGCTTTCTATTAGGCAGCAACTGGCCAAAAGTAGCGTTAAGAAATACACAGCTATGGAAAATGTAGTCTGTAAGGATAGTAGGGCAAGGGGATTAATACAATTTTATGGTGCAAATAGGACCGGGCGATATGCAGGCAGATTAATCCAGGTGCAAAATTTGACTAGAAATAATATGCCAGATTTAAAGGAAGCACGTGATTTAGTAAGGTCAGCTAATTTTATAGCACTAGAGCTACTATATGATAACATCCCAAACGTATTATCGGAATTAATTCGGACAGCCTTTGTACCTAAGAAGGGGCATAGATTTATAGTAGCCGACTTCTCAGCAATAGAGGCTAGGATTA
>CAZLPH010000335.1:0-1655 GCA_964561345.1 uncultured Candidatus Epulonipiscium sp. | reverse complement strand
ATTTTACCATATTAAAATAATCTAATCAACCAAATAAAAACAAAAAATGCGCCCGTAAAATCCTATTAGGATAAAACGGACGCATATCTTTTATAAATATATTATACTAATTTATCAAATGTATCTTTTAGTGTTGGGTATAATTCTTTAAATATCTGGTATCTTTCATTGTATTTCTTTACATTTTCCGGATTCTGCTCAGTAGTTTCAACAACCTTTATAAGCTTGTCGCATGCTTCCACAACAGAATCATACTTACCACAACCAACAGCTGCTAAGATAGCTGCACCAAATGCAGGCCCTTCTTCAGAGTTAATCTTATCAACTTTTAGATCAAACACATCTGCAATAATCTGGCACCATAACTGACTCTTTGCACCACCACCATTAATACGGGTTCTTGTAGGATTAACTCCAAGGGATTTTGCAATCTCAAATGAATCACGAAGTGCAAATGCGACACCTTCTAATACTGCCTGAGTCATATCTTCTCTTGTAGTATCCATAGTCATCCCAATAAATGCACCTCTCGCGTTGGGATTATTATGTGGTGTTCGCTCACCCATTAGATATGGCAAGTAGAAAACTTTATTTTCACCAAGCTTTGTTATATCTGCTTGTTCTTTGCTATATTCTTTTGTTCCAATTACATTGTCCATCCACCATGTGTTAGACGCTGCAGCTGAAAGCATAACACCCATAAAGTGATATCTTCCATCAGCATGACAAAAGGAATGCAATGCATTGTTTTCATCTACAGAAAACTCTTCAGAAGATGTAAATACAACACCTGAAGTTCCAAGAGATATGTTACATTTTCCTTGTCCAACTGTACCTGTACCAACAGCTGCAACTGCCTGGTCTCCACCACCTGCTATAACCTTAACAGTATCAGGTAATCCAAGTTCCTTGGATGCAGTTTCGGATAATGTACCAACAACTTCATAGGATTCATAGATCTTAGCCATCTGTTCTTCTTGTAATCCACAGATTTCAAGCATTTCCTTAGACCAAACTTTATTCTCAACATCAAGTAGCAACATTCCAGATGCATCAGAAACATCTGTACAATGTATATCTGTTAACTTATAAGCAACATAATCTTTAGGAAGCATAACCTTTTTAATTTTTGTAAAATTCTCTGGCTCATTATCTTTAACCCATAATATTTTAGGAGCTGTAAACCCTGTAAGGGCCATGTTTGCAGTGTAACTTGAAAGTTTTTCTCTTCCTATTACATTATTAAGATAATCACATTCCTTCTGAGTTCTACCGTCATTCCACAATATGGCAGGGCGAATTACCTCATCATTTTCATCAAGTATTACTAATCCATGCATCTGACCACTGAAGCTAATTCCATCAATCTGTGATACATCACAGTCTTTTATTAATTCTTTCATTCCATCAACAAAACCAGCATACCAATCCTCTGGATTTTGCTCAGCCCATCCTGTTTGAGGATAGGATATAGGATATTCCCTGGTTACAATACTTTTAATATCCCCCACCTCATCCATAAGTAAAAGTTTTACAGAGGACGTGCCTAAATCTACACCAACATATAACATGGCTATATCTCCTTTCAATACATTAATTCTTATAATATATATGGTTCGTTAATTAAACTATATCAGTATAAATATAGCAATTAG
>CAZLPH010000334.1:0-1660 GCA_964561345.1 uncultured Candidatus Epulonipiscium sp. | reverse complement strand
AGAGGTTCTAGGTTGAGACTTTTATTGATTCTGCTTAAGTCGCATAATTTATAAAATGTAACATATCGATGCTATTTTACATTCTAAAAAGACAACTAAAAACACAAAATGAAAGAGAAAGGAAGAAAATCAATGAATGAAACACTTCAAACCATTAAAAAACGTTATTCATGTCGTAGTTATGACGGTCGTTTACCTGAAAAAGAAAAGCTAGAGGCTATTGCCCTTGCAGCTGTACAGTCTCCTAGTGCAGTGAATCGCCAACCATGGCAGATTAATATTATAACCAATAAGTCATTAATAGAGGAAATGGATGCCGAAGGCATGAGAATCCTTGCTGAATCAGAAGATAAAGCAACATATGAAAGGTTTATGGAACGAGGAGGCACACTCTTTTACAATGCACCATGCATGTTCCTAATACTCAAACAGGAAGGAAAAGAGGAGGATATATGGACTTTTTACTAGAATTAGTTTTAGAAATTATTATGGAATTATTAGTTGAAGGAGTTAAATCTAAAAAACTACATAGAATAATAAGAGTTATTATCTTTACTATTCTTTTTTTGATTTATCTGGCAATAATAGGAATGCTAGTATTCTTTACCTTTGTCATTGATGTCCATATGATGGTAAAGTTTCTCTTCTTAGGAGTAGCATTATTTCTAGGAGTTTTTCTTGTTCGACTTATAAAGGAATTAGTAAACACAGAAAGTAATTAAGATAAAGCATATATACAGGCTGAATCATCTTGAAAAACTAAAACAAGATATAAACTCAGGATAGGGAATAGTAATAATTAGACATACAATGGAGAAACTTATGAAAGAAAAACTTAATTTCAAATCAAATTTATTAATAGGATCATTATTATTTGGTCTATTTTTTGGGGCGGGAAACTTGATATTTCCTGTTAGTATAGGCCAGTTAGCCGGTGGTAATACTTTGCAAGCAATAATTGGATTTCTAATAACAGGGGTAGGCTTTCCACTCTTAGGAGTTATTGCATCAGCTCTTTCTAAAAGTGAAAGTTTATATGATATGGCAAAGCCTGTTAGTAAGATTTATTCAATTTTATTTACATGTGCCTTGTATTTAACAATTGGCCCTTTATTCGCTATACCTCGTACAGCTACAGTTGCATTTGAAGTGGGTATAAACCCCTTTATTCCAGATGAATATCTACGGATTGGATTGTTAATATTTTCATTGATATTCTTTGTAATCACCCTTTATTTTTCACTTAGGCCAGGAAGAATTTTAGATTGGGTTGGTAAATATCTTACTCCTATCTTTGTGGCACTATTATCAATATTAATAATTGCAACATATGTAAAGCCAATGGGGCATGTAAATGAATTTGCAGCCCAAGGAAACTATATCAACAAGCCCTTATTTACAGGAATACTAGATGGTTATAATACAATGGACGCTTTAGCATCACTTGCTTTTGCAATTATTATTATTTCAAATATTGAAAAATTTGGGATTAAAAAACCAAAGAGGATTGCAATTGAAACATTTAAATCTGGTTTAATATGTCTAGTAGGAATGAGTGTTATATATGCCTCATTAGCTTATATGGGAGCAACAAGTATAGGCATCACCGGACAATCTTAAAGAAACGGGGACAGTAAGTCGTATAATAGACTTTGCGAAA
>CAZLPH010000333.1:0-1685 GCA_964561345.1 uncultured Candidatus Epulonipiscium sp. | reverse complement strand
TATTATATCATATTGGAAGGTAAAAAAGACTAAATAATCATAAACCAATAGAGATATACCCACCTATAGAGTTATTAGCAGATTTAGACTATGAATAAATGCAATATACTATGAATAAATTTTTGCCGAATTTTTGCCGAATTGATTTTAAGCAATAAAAATAACCCTGGATTAATCTCTAGGGTTATTTTTATCATAAAACTTATGTAAAAATACTTAAAATTCTTTTTTATTTATTTTAAAAAAAGGACACAAAAAAAGACCCCAGGTTTCCCCAGGGTCAATCAAATTAATAATACAATCTAGCTCTTTCTTGTTCAATTTTCAATTCTTTTACAGCTGCTTCAATCATGTTCTCAAGATCTTCATAGGTTATATCAAACCCTTTGCTTTTAATGAACTCTATTACATGTTCTTTCTTAGGCATATTTATCAATCCTGCTTCTTGCATTTGTTCAGCTGCATTAACTGCAACTTTAACCCAAAACATAATATTATCTCTTTGTTCCTTGCTAGTTTTCTGCATAATAAAAGGAACTATCATATACGTAACAATAGCTCCTAATATTGGAATTATTACTTTTATAATTATATCAATATTCATCATTTACCTCCTTAACTTCCTTTTTCTTTATACTAGATAACATCCATAGTTCACCAGTGGTAAAGGTAAACCATGCCCCTATTAAAGCCATAGGCTCATTTCCAACTTTTAAAAATATATACAATACTGCCGCTGTAAATATTATATTTAGCAATATTACTAACGATACAATTCTTTTACTAAACCTTCCTTGTCTTTTCTTAGACTTCTTGATTAATTTGTGTAAATCCTTTTCTTCTATCACTTTATAATCACCGTCCTTGTGGCATTATCCCAGTCTACTTTGTGTCCTAATGCTTCTGCTACAGCTCTAATAGGAACATAATTAGTACCATTTTTCATAAATCCATCCAACAAGCAGTCTTTCCCTTTTATATTAACCTTTACTTTATTACTTAAGTTATCCAGTTCCCTTTGTACTTGAATCTTAAAGGCGTTCCAATCTTCCCAGTTGTTGTTAGATAAAATTCTAGGACATATCTTTCCGGACCAATCGAAGTGTCTTTTAAGTTTATCAATTCCCCAGTTTCTTTCATGTAGCATTTTTGCAGCTAACTTAATTGCATTGTCTAAAGTCTTTGCCCTGTCTCCACTTTCGCATATCTCTATTCCGATTGATGTGTTATTACCTACACTACTGCCGGAATGATAAGCCTGTTCATTTAAAGGTATAGCTTCAACTACTTCCTTTTCATCTATTGCTATATGCCAACTAGCTGTCCTATTATTAGATGGATTAACTAGCCAGTTCCTTTCATTCAAAGCAGTAGACTTAGGATTAGCTGTTGAATGAATTGTGATTGATGACATTGTAACCTTTTTTCCCGTTCTCTTCTTTGGATCTATTAGTATATGATTTTTTATATATTTCATCTTTTCACCTTCCTATGTTTTGAATGTACCAAATAAAGAAACCTATTAGTACCATTATTGTTGAAGTCATCATCCATTTTATTGTTGATACTAGACTTTTAATCTGTTCTATAAGATTTTTCATTTCAGTTTCTGTACTACTCCTAAATTGTTCAAGCTTATCAATTCTCTCGCTATGATTATTGACCCTTCTTTCGTGCCTTTCAAA
>CAZLPH010000332.1:0-1698 GCA_964561345.1 uncultured Candidatus Epulonipiscium sp. | reverse complement strand
AAAATGGCTCAGTGGCATAAAAAAGAAGTTGTATTTTATTCCCAAGGCTATGGGCCTGTTAATAAAGGCTATAATGAATTTTTAATTAAAAATGTCTTAAATAAAGTGAATTATATTTTTGTAAGAGATATAAATTCTAAAAAAGCCTTGCTAGGGATAGGTGTTAAAAATGCGCCTATTATAGTTGCAGCTGACCCAGTTCTTGGGATGGAGGCAAGTAAAGAAGCAAAGCTCAAAATGAAAGCTTATATAAAAGAGCATAGTAATGGAAAACCCCGTATCGGTATTTATTTGCGGTCATGGCACAATGATCAAAAGCTTATTCTTAAGATGAGGGCATTGTGTGAGTTGTTAGATAAGGAAGGCCTTGAAATGTTCTTTATACCCATGCAAGAACCAGAAGATTACGCTTTTCTAAAAGCAATTGACTTTCCAGGCTTAGCCATTCAAAAGGTGGAAGAAAAATTGGGTATTCAAGAAGTTTTTGCATTAACAGGTGAAATGGATATGGTTATTGGCATGAGACTTCATTCTCTCATCATGGCCACAGCCCAAGGTATACCAATGGTAGGACTCTCTTATGACCCTAAGGTAGATTATTTCTTGGTATCCATTGATAGCCAAAATTGTTTTGATGTTGAGACATTTGATCCGCAAATAGTTGGGAATAATGTTATAAGTCAAATGGCTAACATTGAAAAAGAAAAAGAAAATCTACAGGATAAAAAGCAGTTACTAATGGCTAAAGTGTACCAACCGGCAAAACTAATTAATAAAATACTTACTTAATCTAGGGGGATTAAAATGGATAAAAGAGTAATCATTATGGATGTTCCCATTAATAAGGTCACAATGGAAGGGGCATCTGATCAGGTGGTAAGCTATTTGTTAGGGAAGGGTAAGCATACAGTTTTTACCCCAAATCCAGAGATTATTATGGATGCTCAAAAAGACCCTGAACTTATGAGAATCCTAAAGGAAGCGGATTTAGTGGTAGCTGATGGCATTGGTGTTGTTCTTGCATCAAAAATATTAAAGGTTGAAACATTACCAGAACGGGTAGGAGGTTTTGACATGATGCAACAAGTCCTAGGTAAAATTAAAGACAAAGATATCAATGTATACTTTCTAGGTAGTAAACCGGGTGTTGCAGAAGAAGCAGCAAAAAATATGAGAAGAACATATCCAGGCATTAACATTGTTGGGACGAGAGACGGCTACTTTGGACCAAATGATGAGCAGGAGATTATTGATGAGATTAAAGAGCTTAAAGTTGACCTGTTAATGGCAGGCCTTGGGGCTCCAAGACAAGAAAAATGGATTGATAAGCACATAGAAGAACTAGGGATAAAAGTAGGTGTAGGTGTGGGTGGAAGCCTTGATGTAATGGCGGGAACAGTTAAGCGTGCGCCAGAAATATATCAAAAATTAGGACTTGAGTGGTTTTATAGGTTAATAACCAATCCTAAAAGGGCAAAAAGAATGCTTAATCTACCAATATTTGGAGCAAAGGTTGTATTAATGCGTATTCAAGGCCGATAAAGATGCCCATAAAACATAAGCAATATAGGCCATATATAAAGGAAGTTAACAATATTGAGTAGGAAATATGTTGTTTGTAAGATATTGACAACTCATTTGTTAGTTATAGCTAAATCTAATTAAAGTATTTTATCTAAATAGTGGGTAGTTTTAAAA
>CAZLPH010000331.1:0-1699 GCA_964561345.1 uncultured Candidatus Epulonipiscium sp. | reverse complement strand
AGGGGAAAATGAAAGCAGTTGTATCAGTAACTTTTGATAATGAGTTTGTGGTGCACGATGTTAAGATTATTGAAGGGGATAAGGGTAGGTTTATTGCAATGCCAAGTCGTAAAACATTAGATGGGGAATTTAGGGATATAGCCCATCCAATTAATTCTATAACACGAGACCGTATACAAAAATCTGTTTTAGAAAAATATGAGATGATTCTTATAGCTGAGGAAAATGCTGTTGAGGACGAAGTTGCAGCCCATGAAGAAGAATAAGTATAGTAAGATGCCATTTTTCAAAAAAATGGCATCTTTTTTTATCCTTGAAAGTTACAATATCTGTGATAAAATGAAAACATGAAATGAAAACTAATTAAGACTTAAAGGAGAATTTAAGTATGGATGTAAAATCAATTATACTTTCGACAGACCAAGGGAAGAATATGACGTCTAATAAAGCTAAAGTGCTCCATGAAATACTAGGAAAAGCACTTATAAGTTATTCTATTGAAGCTGTTAGGGAGATAGGGGTTAAAGAGATAGGCATTTTAGTAGGACAGCAAAAAGAAGATATAAAAAATATCCTTGGTGATAAGAAAGGGTATACTTTCTTGGAAGAATTGGGAAGTGTGCAAGTAATGGAGTTTGTAGGTTGCAGCGGGGATGTTATTATACTAGATGGGGATATGCCCCTAATAAGAGGTGGGGATCTTGAGGAAGTACTTAAGCTTCACCAGAAATTTAATTACGACGCAACAGTTTTATCGGCTGGACTGGACAACTCAGAAGCTTACGGAAAAGCATACATATTTAAAGCGCAGGTCTTAAATGATGTTTTGTTAGAAAAGAATTGTTTCCAGGATATCATAGGGGGACTGCGGGGCAAAGGCTACTTGGTAGGTGATCTGGCCATTTCAGAGATGTCCCATTTGCTAAGAATTGATTCTAGGGTGCAATTGGCTAAATGTACGCAAATATTAAAAGAAAAGATTAATGAAAAACATATGGAAAATGGTGTAACCATAGAAGATCCAAAAAACACATATATTGGCCCGGACGTTACAATTGGATATGATACTATTATTGAACCTAATTGCATTCTAAAAGGAGAAACTATTGTGGGTTATGATTGTGTTATTGGGTATAATAGTAAAATAGAAAATAGCCAAATATCTAACGGTGTAAGGATTGAAAACAGTGTTATTTGTGACAGTTTTATAGATGATTATGCATGCATTGGGCCATTTGCCTATATTAGACCCCAGTCCAAAATAGGCAAGGGTGTTAAAATTGGAGATTTTGTAGAAATAAAAAATTCAACCATAGGTGACCATACCAAAGTCTCCCACCTTACATACGTTGGGGATGCTGACGTTGGGGAGCATGTGAATTTTGGCTGCGGAAGTGTGCTTGTGAATTATGATGGTAGCCAAAAATGCCGCTCAACCATTGAAGACTACGCTTTCATTGGTTGTAATACTAATTTAGTATCACCAGTTACCATAGGTGAAAGAGCCTATACAGCAGCAGGTTCTACCATTACAAAGGATGTGGCAAAAGAAAGCTTGGGTATAGGCAGGGCCAAACAAGTTAATAAAGAGGGGTGGGTTGCTTACAAATACCCAAAAAAGTAATTAACCATTACAAGCGTGAGATTATGTGATATAATATTGTCGGATTTAGTTGTCGTAATTTTATTAAGGAGGATT
>CAZLPH010000330.1:0-1711 GCA_964561345.1 uncultured Candidatus Epulonipiscium sp. | reverse complement strand
TGTTTAAAGTTGGCGACAAGGTTGTTTATCCGATGCAAGGTACAGGCATAATCGACGGAATAGAAGAAAGAGATTTTCTAGGTGAGAAACAACAATATTTTATAATCAATATGATCACTCAAAATATGCAAATAATGATTCCATCAACAAAGATTAAAAAGTCAAATTTGCGTTTAATTAGTGACTCACTAACCCTAGATAATGTTCTATCCGATTTCACTACAAAAGATCCACATACTACAAAGGCTACACCCCCAAAGCAAAGATATAAAATCCATATGGATAAAATCAAATCCGGTTCTTTAGAAGAAAGTGCTGAGGTTATTTGGGATTTAGTATGCCTTAATAAAGAGAAGACTCTTAATGCAACAGAAAAGCAGATGTTAACTAATGCACGTAAATTCTTAACTGGCGAAATTTCACTTATTAAGGATATTTCTGAAGATGAAGCGAACGAGTTATTAGATAAATGTATCAGTTAATCTCTACAAAAAGGTCTAAAGGAAATACACATTTCCTTTAGACCTTTTTGTTTTATCTGTTATTATGCTTCTAGCATTAGCCTTTCAAGTTCCATAGGCTCTATATATTCTCCGTCTTTGTAAGCTCTCATATTCCCACCAGAAATTTCATCAATGAGGGCTATTTGTCCTTCTTCACCTATTCTTGCAAATTCTAGTTTAATATCATAAAGTTCCATACCTTTTTTTAGTAATTCATCCTTGATGATATTACTAATCCTTTTGGTTAAGTCTTTTAAGATATCATACTCATCCTTATTTAGTATCCCTAACATATCAAGAGCGTCTTTTGTAATAGGAGGATCTTGCCTATCATCGTCCTTAAGCGTAACCTCCACAAATGCATCTAACGCTTGTCCTTCTTCTGCATACATGCCATAACGTCTTGTAAAGCTCCCTACCGCTCTGTAACGACAAATCACTTCAAGACCCTTGCCAAAGACAGTAGCTGGTTTTACAACCATAGTATCATCCTCAATATTAGCTGATACATAATGAGTTGGGATCCCTTGGTCTTCTATCTTCTCAAAAAAGAACTTTGTTAGTTTAAGACCCGCTTTTCCTGCTCCTTCCATGGTTAAACCAACTGTATTAGCACCTGGATCAAAGACACCATCTTCCCCTGTTACATCATCTTTAAACTTTAGGACATAATTTCCATCTTCTAATTCATATACGTCTTTTGTTTTACCCTTAGTAATAAGCTTCATTTAACGACTCCTTTTAACATAAGATACCTTTATTATATATCATTATCATTTACTAAATCAACTAATATTACAAATTAATAGTTTTTTGTAACACAAATAGATGAATAGGTAACACTTGCTAAATAACAAGCTTTACCTATTCATCTATTTAAAAATTGTATCATGCCTTAGCCTAAGCTTGGTGGTAATTCATTTGTGTGATATCTGTTGTATCCCCTTTATCCGATTCTGACATCTCAGCTCTTCTAATATTTGCACCTAGTGCAGCTAACTTTTCCTGAATGCCCTCATAACCTCTATCGATGTATTTTGCATTACTAATAACTGTTTCTCCACCTGTTGCTACAAGTCCTGCTAAAATCATTGCGGCTCCTGCCCTTAAATCAGTTGCTGTTAAGTTAGCTGATGTTAATTTAGAAACACCCTCAATAACCGCAACCCTGCCATCAACAGTAACCCTGGCACCTGTACGCTTTAATT
>CAZLPH010000329.1:0-1712 GCA_964561345.1 uncultured Candidatus Epulonipiscium sp. | reverse complement strand
TACCTTGGCTGATATTCGCATTTTTAGAAAGTAATTCTTTTTTTCTGTTGTAATATGTCTTATCTATTAGTTCATCTGGTAAATATTGTTGGTCTACATAATTCCCCGGATAATCATGAGGGTACTTATAACCCGCTCCTCTTCCTAACTTAGCGGCGCCTTTATAATGGGCATCCCTAAGATGGGTGGGCAGACTATCAATTTGAATATTTTTTACATCTTCCATAGCGTAGTCAATTGCCATACAAGATGCGTTACTCTTAGGGGCTAGAGCTATATAGCTAGCAGCCTGGGAGAGAATAATACGCCCCTCTGGCATTCCTATTCGCTCTAGGGCCATCATTGCACTGGTAGCCACCACTAAGGCCTGTGGATCCGCATTTCCCACGTCCTCGGAAGCCGCAATAATAATTCGCCTAGCAATAAATTTAGGATCTTCTCCTGCATAAATCATCCGGGCCAGGTAATAAACCGTCGCATCTGGATCAGAACCACGCATACTTTTTATAAAAGCTGAAATTGTATCATAATGTTGATCACCACTTTTATCATAACCAATGGCTCTTTTTTGTATACATTCCTGAGCTACTTCTAATGTAATCTCTATTTTACCCTCCGCATTTCGCTCTGTTGTCATAACTCCAAGCTCCATTGCATTCAGGGCCGCTCTAGCATCTCCATTGGCTATCTCCGCCAAAAATGCCAAGGCATCATCATTAATAACAGCATCATAAACCCCAAGCCCCTTCTCCTCGTTACTAAGGGCCTGAGTAATAAGCACCTTAATATCCTCTTTCGTTAAGGGATACAATTCAAATATCTGAGACCTAGACAGCAAGGCCCCATTTACTTCAAAATAAGGATTTTCCGTGGTAGCCCCAATTAGGATTACTGTTCCATCCTCCACATGCGGCAACAATGCATCTTGCTGAGCTTTATTAAAGCGGTGAATCTCATCTATAAAAAGGATGGTTTTAGACCCTGTCATACCATGATTGGTTTTGGCATTGCTAACTGCTTCTACAATATCTTTTTTCCCAGCTGTTGTGGCATTTAGCTCGACAAAATTAGCTTTGGTTGTATTGGCAATAATCTGTGCCAAAGTCGTCTTTCCTGTTCCTGGTGGCCCATAAAATATAACAGACCTAAGCTGGTCTGAGGCAATGGCTCTATATAAAAGTTTATCCTTAGCAATAATATGCTCTTGTCCCACAAACTCCTCTAAAGTCACAGGTCTAATTCTAGCCGCTAGGGGGGACTCTTTTTTCTTATTCTTCTTGTGCATGTAGTCAAATAAATCCATGTGTCACCTCTTTGGTCTTTTTCTTTATTATAGCATACTTAGCAATGCTGGCAATGAAAAGGGGCCCTTGCGGCATAGCTTCCTGCGTCACTAAAAGCCGCGCGGGATCCTTTTCATGGCTGGCACCAAGCTTTCGGCCCTGGAAATCCACCTGAGCCCAGGACTTAAATCTTGACATATCTGGCTTGTGTGCTATAGTAAATAAAAAAAGGAGGCTACAATTTATGTCAGAGAACACTGAATATTTTACAGAAAAACACAACTTTTATGGGAAACAAACGCCCCAAGAACTACTTGAAACTCATGGAAGCCCCTTATATGTTTATAACGAGGTTATTTTAAGGGAAAGATGCCGAGAAATCAAAAATCTTGTATCATATAAAAACTTTACACCTCATTATTCAATTAA
>CAZLPH010000328.1:0-1741 GCA_964561345.1 uncultured Candidatus Epulonipiscium sp. | reverse complement strand
GTTCATATGGAACTAATATATGTTTCCACTTACGCATCTCCATATTCTTCCACCATCCTTACTACTTTTACTAACTCTTCTCTATTATACCAAATTATAATCTTAATTCAATGAATATTTAGAATGACTAAGGTTCATATTTCTTTATTTATTTCATATATTGTACAAACACTCAATAAAAGGAAGTGATCCTATGTCTAAGAATACGCTTGTCATAAGTACTTTAATTTTAACACTTGCTAGTTTTATTACCCGGATCTTTGGTTTTATATTTAGAATTTATATGTCTAATGTTCTAGGCGCCGAGGCCCTAGGTCTTTATCAACTTGTTTTTCCTATTTATATGTTAGCTTGGACAATATCATCTGCAGGAATATCTGTGGCCGTTTCACAACTCGTAGCAACTGAAACTGGAAAGGGTCAAAGTGGCAATGCCCTTCGTATTGCAAGGATGGCTGTGTTTATATCTGTTTTCATCGGTTGCGTCATATCTGTTGTTTTATACCTCTTCGCTTCGCCAATAGCTGTTTCAATTATCCATGAACCACGAATTATTCTATCCCTTAAAATCCTAAGTGCCTGTATTCCTTTTATGGCTGCAAGTACTAGTATAAAAGGATATTTTTATGGTAAACAAGAAATGGCTAAGCCTGCTATTAGCCAAATCATAGAACAATCCGTTCGTATGGTTACGATTTATCTTTTTACTGGTTTCTTTATTTCTAAAGGTTTGGAGTATGCCTGCGCTCTTGGGGTTCTTGGAATGTCTCTTGGAGAGATTATCTCTTTTTTCTATTCTTATATATCTTATAAAAAACATATTAGCAAAACCCTTGTATCTCGGGCGCTTTTATCTCGCTACAAAGCCTTAAATGTTCTTGCAACTTGTGCTGTCCCCTTAACCTTAAATAGAATCATAACATCCATACTACACTCAGCGGAAAACATTTTAATTCCCATAAAATTACAAGAATTTGGCCTTACAAACCATCAAGCCCTTAGTGTTTATGGTCAATTTACTGGTATGACCATGCCTTTAATTTTCTTTCCTTCAGTCATAACAGCATCTCTTGCTACAGCTTTGATTCCTGCTGTTTCTCATGCTAAAGCTGCTAGAAAACAAGATCAACTTCAGTTTACTGTGTCAAAAACAATCCAATTCACCCTACTTATTGGCATTGGGGCAACGGCCCTTTTTATGTCCCTACCTCACGAGATTGCAAAGGTTATTTATAACCAGCCTGCTGTTGGAAACATGCTATATACCCTATCTTTCATTTGTCCATTTTTTTACCTACAGTCAACACTTTTAGGCGTGCTTAATGGACTTGGAAGACAATTCGAAACTGTCACAAGTAGTATTCTAGGGTCTATTATTTGCATTACTATCATTTATTTTGCTGTGCCTTATAAGGGGGTTATTGGATTTATTGCGGCCTTAATTATTTCATCTTCTCTTGTTACAATTTTGCATCTTTATAATGTCTTAAAGTACACATCTATCCCAATAGATGTAATTAACTGGTTTCTAAAACCCACATTAGCCGCTGCTGCTGGGGCTTTAACCATGAAATATTTGCTTCATCATTATTTACTTTCTCTTTTTTCTTTACTTGTTTCAACGTTAATAGCCATTGGCGCTTTGGGGGCTTTTTACATACTGTTTTTGTTCCTACTGGGGTCTATTACCTTGGCTGATATTCGCATTTTTAGAAAGTAATTCTTTTTTTCTGTTGTAATA
>CAZLPH010000327.1:0-1742 GCA_964561345.1 uncultured Candidatus Epulonipiscium sp. | reverse complement strand
TACTGTCATTAAGTCTATCGGCAAACATCTTTGAAAAAACTGGTGGTATATGCTGGGTAACAACTATGCCTGGACCCTTAGATGGAAAGGTCAAGCTCGGTGCTACGCACCTCGCTAAGGTGTCAGGCACCATGAACATACTATGAACGTAATATGTACAAATTGTGAACATGGGTTTGCAAAATAGCAAGAAACAGGGCAGTAACCAAGTATAAAGGTTGCTGTCCTTTTTGCTGTGCCTTGATATAGTACGGGTGGCTACTTCCTGGCCGAATCGGTAGGTAAGTTCAGTGCTTCGCACCTCACAATGGTGTCAGGGAAGGAAAGGAAAAAATATGGCAAGCTCTTAATAGTGCCGATAAGGATGCTTTAAAGGCTGTATATAAAAGACTATTAGATGCAACAGAAGATGAAAATAAAATAGAAGATATCAAGAAATCGCTAAAATATTTTTTAAATAATTGGGATGGTAGAAAAATAACGGTAGAAGATGCAGGTGGTTGCTGGGGATGCTGTGCAGAGGGCCAAGTAAGCCATGTTTTATCTTCTAGAATGAGTAGCAGTCCAATGGGTTGTAGCACGTTTGGATGTGACCAGATGGCTAAATTTAGAGCGTTTAAATATAATAATGGGAAAGTAATTGATTTATTAAAATATCAGAAAAAAACATAAAGAAGAAGAAAAAAGACAAGATCAAGTTGGACATGAAATAATGGCATCCTTTACGAGACAAAAACCACTAGCTAAAGACGTATATCTTTATATAAAAAAGAAAGAAGCCGAAGGTAAGCCAAAAAAAGTTGCAAAATCGCTGGTCTAAATAAGTTTTTCAGAATTTATTATGCCAAAGTTCGTGATGGATATTTAGTCAAATAATGTAATTAGGCACACTTTTCAAAAGGAGTTTCAAGGCTCCTTTATTAAGCATGCCTAAAAATATTCATTATTAAGAAAACTTTCTTTTTTTGTTTTTCTGTCACAAATGTGTTATTTCTTTACATTTTAATAGTTTTAAATAAATTTTCTAATATATTTCTAATAAGTTTATCATAAAAAAGAACATATAGTTTTGGGTATCTTATCCAAACTACTTTGTGTTAAAACTGCCCCAATATTATATGCAACCTTTGGCATTCCGTATACAATACTTGAAGCTTCGTCTTGTCCTATGGTCTTTGCACCATTCTTTCTCATAGTTAATAATCCTTTAGCCCCATCATAACCCATGCCTGTTAGGATTACTCCTATTGCATTATCTTTATATACTTTTGCAACTGATTCAAACATAACGTCTATAGAGGGTTTGTGGCCACTTACCTTTTCACCATCAAAACATTCAACACTGTATCTGCCAGCAACTTTCCTGACTCTCATGTGTTTGTCTCCTGGGGCTATTAGCACTGTTCCAGGTTCTATAAGGTCTCCCGTCTTAGCTTCCTTTACCTTAAAGTCTGTACTGTCATTAAGTCTATCGGCAAACATCTTTGAAAAAACTGGTGGTATATGCTGGGTAACAACTATGCCTGGACCCTTAGATGGAAAAGATTCCAGAATACTTGATATTGCCTTAGTGCCTCCTGTTGATGCACCAATGGCTATTACTCTCTTGGAACAATTCGTATTAATAGAACCATTTTTACTCTCTCCATGGAATTGATTTTGTTTCTTGCTTTTTAGTGTATCAATCTTAACCTGGTCTGCAATTTTCACCTTATTAATAAGATTCTCTATAAATGTTCTTA
>CAZLPH010000326.1:0-1759 GCA_964561345.1 uncultured Candidatus Epulonipiscium sp. | reverse complement strand
ATATCTTTTATTATGCTGGGTTTGGAGCATCTGTAGGACATACATCTGCGCAAGCGCCACAATCGATACACTCGTCTGCATCAATTACATAGATGTCATCACCTTCAGAAATACAGCTTGTTGGGCATTCACTTTCACATGCGCCACAACTAATACAATCATCATTAATAAAATACGCCATCCCTAAACACCTCCGTTAATCACGGTTAATAAATAACCATTTTAATATATATAACAAGTTAATAATACTACTCTAGTTAGTTAATGTCAAGAAAAACTGCCTATCTGCTTCGGCTCATATTTTTTAATTCTATATAAGGTTTACCATCTTTTTTCCACACCAAATCAGCTACAGCCTCTTCCTTTGTCTGGGGCTGAACAATAGATACCTTATTAATTTTCCCATCTTTTTGCAACTCTTTTACCATGGTTTTTGTAATCTGTTTAATCCCATATGGTTCTAGTTCGTTTTTCCAAAGACTGAGCTTGCAATCTTGCCGCCACCGGCTACAATAAAATGCTTTTGAGTTTTCTAAAACTGTTCCTTGGGTGCAGACCGGGCAGGTTCCCAAAGATTCTTTGGCCCCCTTGCCCTTGTATTTTGGGGTATCTTGCTGAAAGATAACATTCTTTGGGGTGTCTCTGGCTGCTTTAATTAAGTAGACAACGTAGCGCCCAATACTTGCCATAAAGCGTTCTGGCTCCATGGTTCCTTTGGCAATAGATGATAGGCCCTTTTCCCACTTTCCTGTCATTTCTGGAGACTGAATTTCTGGTGGCAATACTGCCATGAGTTTGATCCCTTTTTCCGTTGGAATAAGCTGCTTGCCTTTCCTTTCAATGTAGCCTACTTGAATCAGCCGCTCTATGGTGGCTGCTCTTGTAGCTGGAGTGCCTAGGCCCCCATCTTTCATTTGCTCTTTTAGGGCCTCATCTTCTACAAATCTACCTGCATTTTCCATAGCTGAAAGTAGGGTTCCTTCAGTATAAGGTCTTGGAGGACTTGTACTTTTTGATAGCACCTTAGTCTCTACTACTTCTACTTGGTCCCCTTTTTTAACTGGAGGAAGGGTTTGGTCATCTTCCTGTTTCTTTTTAGACTTGTTGTTTGTTTGGTAAAACTGCATCCAGCCAAGGCTATTAATAACTTTTCCCTTTGCCAGTAAGTTTTCATCTTCCACTTTGACAATAACTTTGGTTTGGGTATAAATATATGGGGGATAAAACACAGCAATAAACCGCTTTAAAATGAGATTAAAGACCTTTTGCTCATCGGCCCCTAATCTATTAACATCTGTCAAGCGGTCTGTTGGAATAATAGCGTGGTGATCTGTTACCTTGCTTCCATCAACGATTCGTTTTGTAATAGGCAGTTTAGCTTTTTCTAAAATAGGAGCCACTAGTTTTTCATAATCCCCAGTGCAGTAAACCTTCAGGGTTTTCTTTAAGATTCCAACCATATCTTCTGATAGGTAGCGGCTATCGGTTCTTGGATACGTTATGGCTTTACGCTTTTCATATAAAGACTGAGCAATTTGCAAGGTCTTTTGAGCAGACAGGCCATGACGTTTATTGGCATCTCTTTGAAGCTCTGTTAAATCATATAATAAAGGAGGGGCTTCCCGCCGCTTATTATTTTCTATACTGGTCACGGTTCCTGTTTTTCCTTTAATCTTTTTTGCAATGTTATTTGCTTTTTCTTTGTCATGAATTTTAGTTTGATTACTTTCTGTATCATCTTTATTTAAATCAATCCACT
>CAZLPH010000325.1:0-1808 GCA_964561345.1 uncultured Candidatus Epulonipiscium sp. | reverse complement strand
CCGCAAGGTGATTTGGCACCTTACGGGACTTACTGAAAAAGTGTGATGGTGGAGGCGGCGTCTACCAAAAAAGTAACCTTACACACTGATAATAAAAGGTTTATATTTCAGTGTCAATAAAAAGGTACCCAATGTGGTACCTTTTTGCTTTTTACTGGTCATGTTCCCGTTTTAAGAATCGAACTGGAGTCCGTGAATGTTACAGTGTTTTGCTTTTTTACTACCTATACTGGTAAAACTTTACCAGCCCAATGAATATGTTGTACTATTGTATTCATGAAGTCGTGGCAGCGATAAGATATTAAAAATCAACAAATAAGATATAGGCAAAAAAAGTAAATGACTATTCAAATTCCAAGACCCGTTATTTCAGAGATTGCTAGTATTTTTAATGATATATATAGGCACTCGGATCTTAATTCTATTTTTTTTAGTGCAGATGCTCCCGGTGATCCGCCAGATCGTAACAAGCAAGACAAGACAACCGAATGGTTGTTGCGATGTAATAGTGAAGATTGTGACTCTCTTAAAATACTTGGAAAGGTTTTGGAAGAATACATGGAGCGGGTTATGGAGGTTGACCTTAACCCTTTTGCTCCGGAAGACTCTTATGTTAATAATTTTATAGCGAAAAGACAAAAACTGCATGACCTTTTAGGTAGATATGGTTTGAAATATCTTCAAGGAGGAATCGTTTGCCAAATTGGTGTTTCTAGTGCGTCTCAATCTTTGGAGCAAATGCTTAAATCAAAAAATATTCCAGCGATTGAAATAGAATTCAAACGAGCTTTGGACGAAATAGAAAAAGATCCCCCCGCTAGCCTGACGGCTGCTTGTTCAATTGTTGAATCCTTTTGTAAAGTATACATTGAGGAAAAAAACTTAAATGCTCCCAAAGATGCTACAATAAAGCCATTGTGGGCCGTTGTTGCTAAAGATTTAGGCTTCGACCCTAGCTGCTTAGAGGACGATGATCTTAAAAAAATCTTAGGCGGGTTAAGTTCTATTGTTGATGGGGTTGGGGCCTTACGAACACATGCAGGGTCAGCTCATGGTAGAGGGCAAAAGAGGTATAGGATTCAGCCCCGACATGCCCGACTTGCCGTACATGCGGCCCATACGTTGGTATTATTTGCTTTAGAATCTTGGGAGAACAAGAAATAGGCATCCGCATAGGCATGGAAGGAATAAAAATGTCTGATAATTTTGATCATTTCTATAAGAAATTCATTTCTTCTGCTGAATGGAAAAAGATGCGTCTTGAGTTTATTGAAGGTAATCATAATACAGACACAGAACGGTCATGTGAAAATCCACTTTCCTGTTATATGTGTGACTGCTGCGGCTGGAATTGGCCTAAAGAAGAGATGGAAGTGCACCATAAACACTACCACAAGCCTTTTGGACAAGAAACGCGCAAAGATATTCTTGTTGTATGCAAAGATTGCCACCCCAAAATGGATAGAGTACGGGCACAACAGGGTCAGGAAAGAAGCCAAGCCGCTTTGGAGTCCGTCATATACGATTCAGGGTTTGAAACCTGGATTACAAAGCGGTATGGTGAAGATATGATTGATTATTATTGCGATGATGAATTGGAACATGAAAGGTTCCAAGACTTTCTTGAGCGCAATGAAGGGTGGTAGACACAAATTTTTCTCACCTCTGCTTGTGTATCTGTTCTATCTTGGCAACGCCCAGATGTAGGACTATCCAGCGCAGCAGGGATTCCGTTTTGTAGACGATTGAACGGCCAACCTTATAGGCTACTTCCGGGCCTTCTCCGTTTCCATCCGCATTTGCAAGCG
>CAZLPH010000324.1:0-1815 GCA_964561345.1 uncultured Candidatus Epulonipiscium sp. | reverse complement strand
ATTTTATAAGACTTCCTGTTTTATCATCATAAACTTTCAAATGGTCACCATGATTGAAAGCAATTAAATCTTCTTGCTCTATAAGACCATAGTTATTTTCATAGTTAAATGACTTTTCTACCTTATCTATGATTATTCCATCTTTAATATATAGAGCTGTGCTTGATGTACCAGTACTTGCAGCCCCTTGTATGATCTGGTCTACTGTCACAATATCATTTTTATTTTTTGTACTGTGATAATCCATATATATCCTATCAGAATCTTCATATAAAGTGTTAATTTTTATAAATGGTTTTTCACCTTCTTTTGTCCTTACTAGTAGTTGCTTATTGGCTTCATCTAAGCTGTATTTGCTTTCTAAGTTTACTGACTGGCTTTTACTATCCCAGTCCACACTCATATTAAAGGCTTCTCCTACAAAGCGCAGCGGAACATATGTGGTCCCTTCCTGTATTTGGGCACCTACATCTAGTTTAACCTCTGCCCCGTTTACATGGGCTGTATCACTGCCAATAACCAATCTTATATCAATTCCTCTTTCAGTAATTTCAATTTGTTTCATTTTTCCATCCCAGCTCACCCGGTAAGCTAAGGATTCAGATAGGTCTCTAAGTGGTACAAGTACACGGTCACCAACTCGCTGTGCTTGCTTACCTAATTGCATCTGCTGTCCATTGTAAGAAACTGTGATAATACTTTTTGCAATACAAGGCATAACCATAGTTGATACTAAAACGACTGTAAATAATATCTTAATAATCTTTGACAATTTTAATTCCCCCTATAAGCACGCCGGCTCTATTCTAGTTAATCTTCCTATTCATTAGATATGCTAGACTATACTGTTGCTAATCACCTTCAAGGCACCCTTCTCACTTGCTGAATTGATTAGCTGTATAATATATTCAAAGTCATCCTCTTTAAGTAAGTACCACTGATCTAGGGTAACATCATGAAGCAACATTTTAGGATAATCTTTTAAATCTTCTTCTGGAAATGAATTTACTCTAGAATAAATACCAAACTCCTGAATATCTTTATCCGCCGCATCTTTGAAGTTAACCTGTGAATTTTTATAATAGGCACCAATTTTATCTGAAATATGAGAATCCCACCCATATTCTATAGGGGCAGCTACTTTGCTATTTTGATTTTCTAAAAACACATCATACATAGCTGCATTATATGAATTTACTCTTATTTCACTAATAGATCCGCCCATAGTCATATGATATTCATAATTTAATGCCTCTACTTTTATCCCATTTATAATGAGTGGCTCAGTTGTGATGACTACTGTGTGGTCTTTGTAATCTACTTCACATCCAAATGTTTCTGCTATAAACCTTAGTGGCACCATAACCCGGTCATTGTGAACATAGGTATTGGTATCTAGTAATTCTGTTTGACCATTTTTTATAGCTTCTTTACTACCTGGCTTTAATATAATTCGCATATCACCTTTAGAAAGGGTTGCTTGGTTACTTGACCAGCCTATTTTAGCGCCTAAATTTTCACTGATGATACGTAATGGGACCATAGTGCGGTTATTTTTTATTTGTGGCGCTACGTCAGATACAATACCAACACCATCCACTTCAATTTGTATGGTAGCTCCGTAAATAGTTGTATTTGTAAATATTAACATTGATGTCACTAAGATTCCTAACATTATTTTCTTCATTTTTAACAACCCCTTAAATTAATTATTATCATTGGATTCTCTTCTGATTGATCTAGGAAGTCCATCAGAGATAAAAAATTCTCCTAAGACAATCTCACCATTTACATCATAAACATTTATTGTTCTTC
>CAZLPH010000323.1:0-1824 GCA_964561345.1 uncultured Candidatus Epulonipiscium sp. | reverse complement strand
TTCTTACACCATGAGCAATATGAATCCACCCTTTGTCTGTTTTAATTGGAACTGCACCAGCACCATTTTTTCCTTCTGTAATGGTATGGTATTTTCTTTGACTAAGTGGAAGTTCTTCCCCTATTGTCGGATTATTAATATCATCACATAAGGAAAACCCTATTCCCCCGCCACTTCCTGTATTAATAAAACCATCTTGTGGTCTTGTGTAAAAAGCATATTTCCCATCTATAAATTCCGGGTGTAGCACAACATTTCTTTGTTGAGCTGATAAAGTTTTAAGGTTTGGTAGCCTCTCCCAAGTCTTAAGATCCTTGGTACGCACAATTCCTGCTTGAGCTGTTGCTGCAGATAAGTCTGAATCTTCTTCATCCTTACTCTCTGAACAAAAAACACCGTAAATATAGCCATCTTCGTGTTGTGTCAAGCGCATATCATAGACGTTGGTTTCATTCTCCTCTGTATCAGGAAGTAAAACTGGGTAATCCCAGAACTTAAAACCATCTACTCCATTATCACTTTCCGCTACTGCAAAAAAGGATTTTCTATCATACCCTTCAACACGGGCTACCACATAAAACTTATTATCTAATTCTATGGCGCCTGCATTAAAAACTGCATTAATGCCTAATCTCTCCATAAAATAAGGATTTGTTTCTGGGTTTAGGTCATACTTCCAATGAAGAGGTGCATGATCTTTCGTTAGAACTGGATTAGCCCATCTTGTGTAGACACCATTATAATCCTCTGATATTGTATTTTTTCTTGTAATCAAGTTATTGTACTTAGCCAATTCTCTTTCATAATTCTCTTTAAACATTGTACTGCCTCCTTATTTTGTATTATTTATTTTAAAAGTTCTTTTTTCTACTTTTGACTTATTAGTTAACTGACAAGTTTTATTAGCTTATCGTTAAGCCTACCATAATAATATAATATTTAACTCCCTTTGTCAATAAGCTTATGACATATAAAAAATCTCTCCTTTAATGGAAACTCTACCGTATTCCCTATCATCGTCTTTAACCTTTTCCATAATATATTCTGCAGCAACCGTTGACATCTCATGAACATTAACCTCTACCGTTGTAATTTGTGGCGTGCTTATGGTTGCATAAATATCATTATCAAATCCAACGATAGAAATATCGCCTGGCACATCATATTGCATTTGTTTGAGTTTTTCAATTGTATTGTAGGCTACTCTGTCACAGTTGCAGACAAAGGCTGTAGGCATCTGATCTGAAAATTCAAGCTTAATATCTGCCCCAGAATCATCTCTATCTTTAATAATAAATTTAGGATTTAGCACTATTTTATGTTCTAATAAAGACTTGTAGTAGCCTAAATAGCGGTCCTGGATGCTACTAGTGGCATCTATATTACCAATAAAGCCAATTTTTCGGTGCCCACTACTTATGAGGTAATTTGTTATTTGATAAGCGCCATAAAAATCTAAAAATACAACAGGTGTATCAATCCCTTGCAAAGCTTCTACATACGCCCGGCTAACTTGGCCTAAGACAATTAATCCATCAACTCTATTTTCATGATAAATTCGTGGCATTATTAATTCTTTCTCATCTTGATTAGATAAAACCTGTAGGACACCATAATAATCATATGCCTCTAAAACTTGTGCTATATTATGATAAAAATTTAAATAGAATGGTTGAATTCCTCCTGTAAAACGTTGGGGAATAACAACACCTATATTATAGGAGCAGCCCTCTTTCATGGATCTGGCTAAAGTATTAATGCGGTATCCCTAGGAATTTGAATTCTACAATAGTCTAAGATTGTAGGAGAAATATCTACTGCCTC
>CAZLPH010000322.1:0-1826 GCA_964561345.1 uncultured Candidatus Epulonipiscium sp. | reverse complement strand
CATCATATGTGAGTAATATCTGTTTCTGTGTCATACAGAACTCCCCTTCCTTCTTGGTATCTTTATGCTATTAAAATCTATAATTGATTTAAATTGAGTTTTCATAATTCCAGAATTATATACTATTAACCTCTACTTGTCAAACCTTAAGGCCTATTAGAGAAGCTTATAAACCTTAATATTTTGGCTTTTTAATCTTTTCATGGTCTCTTTGTAATTTCTATTAAATACCCGGTCCATGGTTAGTAGTAGTTCTGCTTTTGTTGTGCTAACAATCTCTCCTTTTTTGATTAAAAGAAATTGATCCACAACTAGAACCTCTTTTTGTCTTTCTATCAACATGATTGTTTTTTCTACATGATTGGCTATGTCTAAGTATATGGTTTGGGGCTTACACAGGTGAATAACTGATGGATCATCATAATGGGTATCTATAATAATATCTCCCTGAGACATAGCACCTTTAGTATACGATAAAACTTGCATATTTAATCCCACATCATTAAATATTTCTTCTGATTTTTGCTTAAATCTCTCTGGCCTATTACTAAGCACTGTTAAATGGTTAATATAAGGATAAATAAAATCAATAATCATATCCACATCATCTATGTTCCCATCTAATATAACCACTTCTACATCTTTTAATGCTTTAGGCACGATTCTCTCGTTGATAACAAAATGAATAACTTCCATTATAAAGAACGGTTTTATATAATGCCCTGCACATTCTTTTATTTTTTCAAAAGGTGATGTACTAATAATGCTTGGGAGCATGACGTGGGTAATACCCTTTTGACTTAGTCTTTTTTCTATCTTCTTAAAAAGCTCACTTCTGAGGGTTAAGGGCATGTTTCTATACATTGTGTAGGTCATAGGCATTTGAACCTGCTCCCCCGTCACTTCCCATGTGATTTTCTCTTCATATTTTAATGCTAATTTCCACTGGATAATCTTGTTTCTTAGATTTTGTGGTAACCTCATAAGATGCTTATTCATTGGGATATTTTCTTCCTTTTCAGCAAAATACAACTCAGCATATTTAGCCATGCACAGGCCTCCTCGTTTTACATTATGGTTACATGTATTCGGCTTAAGGAGACTTTATGACAAAAGCTTAGGTCTTAACTTATTTCTCTTGCATACACCCAAAGAACCTTTTCAAGTTCATGGTAGCTTTCTATTTTATTAATGGTAACTCTCATTTCCGAAGATCTTGGTAAGCCTTTGATATACCAAGCCAAATGAGATCTCATTTGACGAATACCAATATAATCCCCCTTGTGATCTAATATCATCTTGGCATGCTCTATGGCTGTTCCTATTCGCTCTTCTACTGTAGGCTCTGGTAATAATATGCCTGTTTCCAGGTAATGAGTCGTCCTACTAAATATCCACGGATTTCCTTGGGCACCCCTACCAATCATAACAGCATCACAGCCTGTTTGATCCATCATATCTTTTGCATCTTTTGGCTGCACAATATCACCATTTCCAATAACTGGTATAGAAACAGCGTCTTTTACTTGCTTAATAATATTCCAATCAGCTTTACCACTATAAAACTGTTCTCTCGTTCTACCATGAATAGCAAGTGCACTAACGCCTGCTTGCTCAGCAATTTTTGCTATTTCAACCGCATTAACACTATGGTCATCAAAGCCTTTGCGTATTTTTATGGTTAAGGGTTTTGTGATTGCCCTTGATACCTCATGAACAATTTCTCCAATTTTCTCTGGTGTTTTCATAAGGGCTGATCCCTCACCATTTCGAGTGATCTTAAGTGCTGGGCACCCGATATTAATATCAATAATATCAACGGGCAT
>CAZLPH010000321.1:0-1865 GCA_964561345.1 uncultured Candidatus Epulonipiscium sp. | reverse complement strand
AAAAAGAAGAAAATGATAATGTAGAAAAAACAGAGGAAGTAAATATAAATATTGAGCAACCAAAAGTAATAGAGGACGAACTATCTTTAGTTAGAACTAGAAATGTTAAAAGAATTTTGATCTCTTTATTAATATTTGTAACAATTACATTTATTTCTGTCATGTTGTATAGGCGGAGAAAATCGCTAAAAGAAGGATGTGATATAGGTGAAACAAAAAAAGAAGAACAGAATAATAAAAAATAAGAAGATTGCTATATGCTGTATATCTGCTATCTTAATATCTGTACTCACTTTTACATCTGTGCGATTGATTGCAAATGCAAAATCAATATGTATCGATCCTATTATTATAGACAAAGACTTTGATAACACAGTTGATATAATGCCATATTCTAGTGATATTTCTGTGGTGCAAGAACCGAAAACTTGGACTAATAATCCTGTTTTAATAATTTTCAGCCCTTATACTGGGAGTGATACTAGAAGCATTAGTGCACTTGATGATGGTGTGGAAGAGATCAATGAAAATACATTTAGTGTTTCTAGAAACGGTATTTACGATTTTAAAATCACTATAAGAAAAAATTCTATCCCCCTCGACATTAAAAAACTGTCTATGAAAATCAATAATATAGATAGAGAACCACCACATGTATCCCTTGATCCAGAAAGAAGGCAGTATGCTTCTGGGGGTAATACAGATTTAAATGTAACTATAAACACTTCTGATAGCGCTTCTGGTGTAAAAACAATACAGTATGCTTGGACTTCACGCAATGAAACCCCTACAACATGGTCAGACTATACAGGAGTAATAACCCAAACAACAGACGGTGTATGGTATTTACATTATAAAGTGGCTGATAATGCAGGCAATATAACAGAAGGTCGTTCTGAAGCATACGAAATTGATAAAACACCTCCAGTGATAAACTTCACTCCTAATAGTAAAGAATGGAGTAATGCAGATATAGAAATGAATATTAGAATGACTGAACCACGAAACCCAGATGGCTCAAATCCAAGTGGATATATACGAGACAGGTACAGAGTTGAAACAAATGGTATTTGGGGAAATTGGAGTAATTGGCAATCATTATATGCTAAAAGAAATCTTTCATGGTCTGATGAGGGAATTTATAGAGTAGAAGTGGAATCTTATGATAATGCAGGTAATACAAGTGAGGCAACCAGTGGTTATTATAAAATTGACAAAACACCCCCATCATTAACTATCACACCAAGCACCACAAACCCAACCCACGACGACATTCTTCTAACAGTAGCAAGTTCAGACAGCTTGAGCGGAGTTAAGAGAATAAAAAACCCCGATGGGGTTTGGACAAACTCTTCAAAAGTAACCTATACTGTTACTAAAAATGGCACTTATGAGTTCACAGTAGAAGATAACGCTGGGAACACAACGTCAAAAAGTATTACTGTAAACAATATAGACAAAACAACAAATACTTTAATTGCCCCTACTATAACAAACTTCAACTCGGTACAAATAAAAGAGAGCATTCAGTCTGTATATGCTAAGATTTCAGAAATAATAATAAAAGACTGGACAGTAAACACCAATAATTGGCGTATATCAGTATCAGCAAGCAGACTGACAAATAAAAATGGGCATACGCTACCAGAGGGATCTCTGCGTTTACAAAGCCCTACTAATATAAAGAAAGTAAGTACCGATGGGAAAGCAGGTAACTTATCTGTTGTAAGTCAAAGCGTTTTTAATATAGACACCGGTAATAGCTTCGAAGTGGCATCAGGAAATAAGTCACGAGGGGAGTTTGCAATCAATTTCCCGGAGAATGCTTTAGAAATAAGTATTGATCCTTCAACAGCGAGAATAGG
>CAZLPH010000320.1:0-1866 GCA_964561345.1 uncultured Candidatus Epulonipiscium sp. | reverse complement strand
AGCTTGGAAAAAGGGATTATACATCTCTATAAACAGCGAGAAGACTATATAGAAACAATGAAAAAGAACCAATCTCAAAGTGGTATTAAACTAGTCTTAAATGAAATAAGAAAATACGTATAAACTTTCTTGACTCTAAGTATCATAGGGTCTATAATAGTTAAGTTATAGAATAATAAGTTAACATACATTCAATATAGAGGTGAAAAAAATGGCCACAAAATATATTTTCGTGACAGGCGGTGTAGTCTCAGGACTAGGAAAGGGTATTACAGCGGCCTGCTTGGGACGACTACTGAAGGCAAGAGGGAAAAAGGTTACAATTCAAAAATTTGACCCGTATATTAATATTGATCCAGGCACAATGAGTCCCTACCAACATGGTGAAGTATTTGTTACTCATGATGGGGCGGAGACAGATTTAGACCTTGGCCATTACGAACGTTTCATTGATGAAAAACTAAATAGATACAGTAATATAACAACAGGTAAAGTATATTGGTCAGTTTTGAATAAAGAACGTAAAGGTGAATACCAGGGCGCAACAGTTCAGGTAATACCGCATATTACGAATGAAATTAAAGAATGTGTATACCGAGTAGGGAAAACAGGAGAGCCATCAGATATTGTTATTACAGAAATTGGTGGAACTGTTGGAGACATTGAAAGCTTACCATTTTTAGAGGCTATACGCCAAGTTGCCACTGATGTAGGGAAAGAGAATGTATTATACATACATGTTACTTTAGTGCCTTATTTAGAAAAGTCAGCCGAAATGAAAACAAAACCGACACAGCACTCTGTAAAAGAGTTAAGGTCTATTGGTATACAACCAGATATTATCGTCTGTCGTACAGAACATGAAATGCCAGAAGATATGATTGAAAAAATAGCATTATTTTGTAGTGTAGACAAAGATTGTGTTATCCAGAACTTAGATGCTGAAACCCTGTATGAAGTGCCATTAATGCTAGAAGATCAAGGCCTAGCAAATATTGTTGGTAGAAAGCTTCATTTGGATTTAAAGGAACCAGACTTAAGAGAATGGATAAAGATGGTTGAACGTGAAAAGAATCCAATCCACAAAAAGAAAATAGCATTAGTAGGAAAATACGTTGAACTACATGATGCTTACATTTCAATTGTGGAATCATTGCATCATGCAGGGATCCACCACCAAACAGATGTGGAAGTTGATTGGATTGACTCAGAACAAATTACAAAGGGAAATGTAGCCCAAACCCTATCAAGTGCAGATGGTATAATTGTACCGGGTGGATTCGGTAGCAGGGGTGTAGATGGCAAGATTATAGCAACCCAATATGCAAGAGAAAACAAGGTTCCTTTCTTTGGCATATGTTTAGGAATGCAAATGGCAGTTGTGGAATTTGGACGTAACGTTGTGGGACTTGCAGAAGCCCATAGTACAGAGTTCGTTCCTGAGACACCTCAACCAGTTATTACTGTAAGAGAAGATCAAAAGGACATTGAACACTTAGGTGGTACAATGCGTTTAGGTGAGGAACCTTGTAAAGTTATTAAAGGAACCTTAGCGTATGAAGCATATGGTAAGGAACTTGTTAATGAGCGCCATAGACATCGTTATGAGTTTAATAATGAATACCGTGAATTGTTAGAAAAACATGGACTTATTGTGTCAGGCTTATCACCAGATGGCTGCTTAGTCGAAATGATAGAAATCAAAGATCATCCATGGTTTGTGGGGGTTCAATTCCATCCTGATTTCATATCTAGACCTAATAGACCACACCCGCTTTTTATGGATTTTTTGGGTGCGACCCTATAGATAAAGAATAAATAAAAGAAGAAAGAATCTACACAATAAGTGTGGATTCTTTTTTTTAT
>CAZLPH010000319.1:0-1889 GCA_964561345.1 uncultured Candidatus Epulonipiscium sp. | reverse complement strand
GTTTCTGGAATCACTTCCCAGTGGGAGAAATTAGACTGTAAGCTTGTCTCTAATACAGATGATATTAATGCAAGATTTGTTATTAAAGTATTAAATGAGGGAACCGTTGATTTAGATATGGTTTCGATGTTTCCACAACAAACCTTTAAAAACAGAGAAAACGGTCTAAGATATGACTTAGCTAAAATGCTAGAAGATATTAAACCAAAGTTTATTCGTTTTCCAGGTGGCTGCCTAGTTGAGGGAAATGGCTTAGACAATGCTTACAGATGGAAAGATACCATTGGGGACGTGGCAGAGCGAAAGGCCAACTGGAACCTATGGAAGTCAGGTTCAATGGATTATTATCAAACCTACGGACTAGGATTTTATGAATACTTTCTTTTATGTGATGACGTAGATGCAAAGCCTATTCCAATTATTAACCTCGGTTTTGCATGTCAGGCAAGGGGTGGGGATCATGCAGAGCATGTTGCCTTAGGTGAGGACTTAGACGAATGGATTCAAGATGCAAAAGATCTGATAGATTTTGCAAATTCTGTTGATTTTGATAATAATGAGTGGGCCCAGCTCAGAAAAGACATGGGGCATCCTGAGCCATTTAATATGGAATATATGGGTATGGGGAATGAGCAGTGGGGAGACTTGTACTTTGAAAGATATGAAGCTTTCCATAGAGAATTAAAGAGTGATGACAGATACAAGGATATTAAACTTATTACAACAAGTGGGCCACTCTCTACAGGAGCTCTTTTTGATGATGCATGGCGATGGATTGATAAGGGTGGTTTAGAAGGAGACTTAACCTTTGACATGGTAGATGAGCACTACTACAATCCACCAGAATGGTTTCTAGAAAATACCCACCGATATGATTCTTATGATAGAGAAGGTCCAGAGGTATTTGTGGGAGAATATGCAGCTCACAATGCTTCTCAGAGTAATGATTTATTTGCTGCACTAACAGAAGCGGCCTATATGACAGGGCTTGAAAAAAATGCTGATATTGTTACCCTAGCTTCTTACGCACCTTTATTTGGTAAAGTAGATAATTTCCAGTGGAAGCCGGATATGATTTGGTTTAACAATACAGATGTTTTTGGTACACCAAGCTATTACATCCAAAAACTATTTACACGGAATCAAGGTGACACCATTGTGCCTAGTACACTCACAAATCAAACCATAGCAGAGCCAGATGCGATAAAGGGGAAGATTGGCTTAGGAAGCTGGTCAACGCAGGTTGAGTATGATGATGTAACTGTTACATCAAATGAAACAAAAGAGAGCTTATTTTTAGATGCCTTTGATGGTGACCTTAGTAAGTGGACCAAGGGAGCTGGAACATGGGAAATAAAGAACGGTAAATATGCCCAAACCAGTAATTTAGAAAATTGCACATCTACTGCAGGTGATGTTAATTGGTCTAATTATACCCTGGAGCTTAAAGCAACAAAGACTGCTGGAAATGAGGGCATGTTAGTAAGTTTTGGTCAAAAAGATTCAGATAACTATTACTGGTGGAATATTGGTGGTTGGAACAATAGCCGAACAATGGTTGAAAAAAGTGTTAATGGTGCCAAAGAAGAAATTAGTAATGTTAATACAAAGATAAGAATCGAAACGGGCAAAGAATATGCTATTAAAGTAGAGGTTTTAGGAACACTTATTAAGTGTTACCTAGACGGGGAACTGATACATGAGATAGAAACAGCTGTAACAGATGGACCTTTATATGCTGTAACAAGTAAGGATCTTAGTAACGATGATATTATTGTAAAGGTTGTTAATACATCTTATGTGGATCAAACAACCCGTATCACTGTTAATGGCAGTGATATTGGGCCAAAAGCTTTAGTCACCACATTGGCTTCTGATCAGTCAGCGGG
>CAZLPH010000318.1:0-1918 GCA_964561345.1 uncultured Candidatus Epulonipiscium sp. | reverse complement strand
ACAGCTATGATTCCATTCCTTGAGAATGATGACGCTAACCGTGCCCTAATGGGTGCTAACATGCAGCGTCAGGCAGTGCCGCTTATTCGTACAGATAGTCCTATTGTAGGGACAGGTATGGAGTTTAAGGCAGCCCTGGATTCAGGCGTACTTGTTGTGGCTGAGGAAGACGGTGTGGCTGAGAGGGTTTCATCTGATGAGATCATTATTCGGACAGAAGATGGCCGTCGTAATACTTACAAACTCATTAAGTTTGTTCGTAGTAACCAAGGGACTTGTATGACCCAAAGACCAATTATCTCAAAAGGAGACCAGGTTAAAAAAGGTGATGTTATTGCCGATGGTCCGTCTACAGAAAATGGTGAATTGGCACTGGGACAAAACCCGCTTATGGGCTTTATGACATGGGAAGGTTACAACTTTGAGGATGCTGTTTTAATTAGTGAAAGACTTGTTAAAGATGATACTTATACATCTATTCATATAGAAGAATACGAGTCCGAGGCAAGAGATACAAAGCTTGGACCAGAAGAAATCACAAGAGATATCCCTAACGTGGGAGATGATGCCCTCAAAGATCTAGATGAGAGAGGTATTATTCGTATCGGAGCAGAAGTTCGCTCAGGTGGTATCTTAGTTGGTAAAGTAACCCCTAAAGGTGAAACAGAGCTAACAGCAGAAGAACGTTTACTACGTGCTATCTTTGGTGAAAAGGTTCGTGAAGTAAGAGATACATCACTTCGTGTACCACATGGCCAGGCAGGTGTGGTTGTAGATGTGAAAGTATTTACCCGTGAAAATGGTGATGAGCTAAAACCAGGTGTTAACAAAATGGTTCGTTGTTATATTGCTCAAAAACGTAAAATCTCTGTGGGGGATAAAATGGCTGGGCGCCATGGTAATAAGGGTGTTATTTCCTTAGTACTTCCTGTGGAAGATATGCCGTTTTTACCAAATGGAAGAGCTTTAGATATTGTTCTAAATCCATTAGGTGTTCCATCACGTATGAATATTGGTCAAGTACTAGAGGTCCATTTAGGGTTAGCAGCTAAGGCTTTAGGCTTTAAAGTAGCATCACCTGTATTTGATGGTGCTAACGAGAGAGATATTATGCAAACCCTTAACATAGCCAATAGTTATGTTAACAAGACATGGGATGAGTTTACCCAGGAGTGGCAAGACGTTATTAATCCAGAACTTTATTCTTATCTAGAAGAAAACCTAGACCAAAGAAATGAGTGGCGTGGTGTACCGATTAATGAAGATGGTAAAGTAGACTTAAGAGATGGCCGTACAGGCGAAGAGTTTGACAACGCAGTAACAATTGGCTATATGCACTACCTTAAACTACATCACTTAGTTGATGATAAGATACATGCACGTTCAACAGGACCTTATGCCACAATCACACAACAACCATTAGGCGGTAAGGCACAATTTGGTGGCCAGCGTTTTGGTGAGATGGAGGTTTGGGCCCTTGAGGCTTATGGTGCGGCGTACACACTTCAAGAAATATTAACAATCAAATCTGACGACGTTGTTGGACGTGTTAAAACGTACGAGGCAATCGTTAAAGGTGAGAGTATTCCAGAACCAGGTATTCCAGAATCCTTTAAAGTACTTCTAAAAGAGCTTCAGTCCCTTGGACTTGATGTAAAAGTTCTAACAAAGGATATGGCAGAGATAGAGATCGTAGAGGCTTTAGATACCACGGATGATTTAAGTGTTAATATTATTGGAACGGAAGATAGTCCAGTTGATGCAGCTGAGATTGAGGCCAATCCTATGATTCATGAAGTTGAGGATGAAGAAGAGCCTGAAGATGAAGAAGTAGATCCTGACAAGATGTTATTAGATGTTGAGGATGAACTTGAATAGATTATCTAAACTAAGAAGGGAGTGTTAGTCAATGTCAAAC
>CAZLPH010000317.1:0-1921 GCA_964561345.1 uncultured Candidatus Epulonipiscium sp. | reverse complement strand
ATTCACTTATACTATTGTACGCATGAAATGTCCAATTTATGATAAGATAGAGGTATAAGGAGGTTATATTATGTTAGTTGATTTACATGTACACTCAAATACGTCCGACGGAACCCTCTCACCATCTGAGGTGGTCATTCACGCTAAAGAAAAGGGTTTAGCTGCCATTGCCCTAACAGATCATGATACCATTGCTGGAATTGATGAAGCCATGGCAGCCGGGGCCCTATACCAAGTAGAAGTTATTCCAGGCATTGAGCTCTCTGCTAATTTTCCCAATGATAACCTGCATATTCTGGGCTATTATATTAACCACAAGGACCCAAAATTTATAAAAGAACTCATGCCTATTCAAGATGGCCGAAATATTCGTAATGCAAAAATGCTGGAAATTCTCCAAAATCTTGGATTTGACATTAGCCTAGATCCGGAAGTAGATATCTATACCCGTGCCCATTTTGCTAGAGCTTTATTAGATGGTGGCTATGTTGCTTCAATGGATGAAGCCTTTAAGCGGTATCTGTCACCTGGAAAACCTGGTTATGTTAAAAGAATTACACCAAACCCTAAAGAATGTATTGATTTAATTCATAGTGGCGGTGGCATTGCCGTTCTTGCCCACCCAACTTTATACGGGCTTAAAACAGCTGCCCTAACAAAGCTCATCAAAGAACTGGCTGGCTATGGCCTTGATGGACTAGAGGTGATGCACTCTATTCATAGCAAACAAGACGAGGTGTTTCTAAGAGATCAGGCCACCAAAAACAATCTTATTATTTCAGGTGGTAGTGATTTTCACGGGACCAATAAACCTAATTTAGAAATTGCTGTTGGCTATGGAAACCTTAAGATTTCTTATTCTGTTCTCGAAGGAATCAAAAATAAAGCAGAAAAGCGAAATGAATAATCCTCATTTTGCTTTTCTGCTTTTAGGTTAATTATTGTTAGAATTCTGCTGATCCTGGTGTTCTTGGGAATGGTATAACGTCTCTGATATTCGTCATTCCTGTTACATACATAATAAGTCTCTCAAATCCAAGACCAAATCCTGCATGACGTGTCCCGCCAAATCTTCTAAGGTCTAAGTACCACTCGTATCCTGCTGTCTCAAGGCCTAACTCAGCCATACGGGCTTCTAGGACATCTAAACGCTCCTCCCTTTGACTTCCCCCAATAAGCTCACCAATTCCTGGTACCAAAAGGTCCATAGCTGCTACTGTTGCGTTATCTTCGTTCATCCTCATATAGAACGCTTTAATATCTTTTGGGTAATCTGTTACAAAGACTGGTTTTTTGAAGTGTTCTTCTGTTAAATAGCGCTCATGCTCTGTTTGAAGGTCGCATCCCCAAAATACGTCGTACTCAAACTTACGCTCTGCAGCCTTAAGAATTTCGATACTATCTGTATAGCTTACCCTAACAAAGTCAGACTCTAGCAAAATATTAAGCCTGTTCATAACATCTTTATCCACAAATTGATTAAAGAATGCCATTTCTTCTGGTGCATGGTCTAAAATATACTGAACCACAAACTTTACCATATCCTCTGCAAGGTTCATGTTATCATTGAGATCTGCAAATGCAATCTCAGGCTCTAACATCCAAAACTCCGCTGCATGGCGTGGTGTATGTGAGTTTTCCGCCCTAAAGGTTGGCCCAAATGTATAAACATCTCTAAAAGCCATTGCAAATGTTTCTGCATTTAATTGGCCACTAACTGTTAGGTTAGACATTTTACCAAAAAAGTCTTCTTTGTAGTTAATAGCGCCTTCTTCGGTCTTTGGTGGGTTAGCCGGGTCTATGGTCGTTACATGGAACATTTCTCCTGCACCTTCAGCATCATTAGCTGTAATAATTGGTGTATGGGTATAGACAAAGTTTCTTTCTTGGAAAAACTTATGAATCGCAAAAGATGCTAATG
>CAZLPH010000316.1:506-1923 GCA_964561345.1 uncultured Candidatus Epulonipiscium sp. | reverse complement strand
TCCTTATTACAACATAGATTTGATGACTCTAAGTTTGAACACATCATTTAAATAGGAGGAAAAGCTAGTGGAGAAGGAAAAATCCCTCATAGAAATTATAGAAGAAATGGTTAAATATATAGACAAGCAAGATTCCAAGGAGGAAAAAGAATGATAACTGCATCACAAGTTGCCAATGCTACACAAGGCCAATTATTAAGAATTACCTATGACTTGCTCTTAGAGAGTTTAGATAATATTAAGAGGTATGGTAAAGATCAACAAGAAAAAAAATTTACCAAAGAAGTAGGACGTTCAAGGCAAATATTACAAGAATTAATTGATACCCTAGATTTTAAACAGGCCATAGCCCAAGACCTTTTGAGTATATATGTGTATATTAATGGCCTCTTGATTAAAAATTTAATTAGGTATGATGCTGGTCTTATTGACGAGGCAAAAGATCTTATTAATAGGCTATTAGAAGGCTGGGACGTGGCAACAGCCAGTGATACTGTAACCACCAAGGTTATGAACAATGCCCAGCAGGTATATGCAGGCCTTACCTATGGAAAAAATGATTTAAATGAATCTGTATTAGATGATAAAAATAGGGGATTTAAAGCCTAAAGATTATTTTGTAGATAAAAGGCTTAAGTTTACCCCTTATATAGTCGATAAAAAGAGTAGAGAATAAAAGGCACAACAACATATAAAAGATTTAATATAGAAAGAGGAGATTTTATTGAGAATTAACCATAACATACCAGCCTTACGTACCTTACACCAAATGAATAAAACAAATAGTAAAATAGATAAGACAATGCAAAAACTTTCATCAGGACTCCGTATAAACAGTGCAGCAGACGACGCAGCAGGACTAGCAATTGCCCAAAAGATGGACACACAAGTACGTGGACTGCAACAAGCCAACCGTAACTCAATGGACGGCATTTCCCTTATCCAAACAGCTGAAGGTGCCCTTAATGAAGTGCACGACATGCTACAGCGTACACGTGAGCTTTCTATACAAGCATCTAACGGAACGTTAACAGCAAGTGATCGTAAGGCAATAACAGATGAGGTAACACAGCTTAAAGCAGAGATAGACCGTATTTCTGAGCACATAGAGTATAATGAGAGAAAGTTGTTAAATGGTGAGATAGATAGAAGAGCTTTTTCAGATAATAAAGAGGTAGGAAATGTGGTGTCAATGAGTGATAGTGTTGATCCTGGGGAATATGGATTTACGGTGAAGACAGTAGCTGAGAAAGCTAGTCTAACAGGGGAGGCGACGAAAAACATTAATCTAGGTGCGCCAGCCGATGCAGTTATTAATATTAATGGAGAACAAGTAGAAGTCAAAAAGGGTGATGATGCAGCGGCCGTTTTTGCTAAGCTTAGGGACCTTTGTGATACAGTAGGAATAGATTTATCT
>CAZLPH010000316.1:0-496 GCA_964561345.1 uncultured Candidatus Epulonipiscium sp. | reverse complement strand
TAAGACACCATTTGAAGGTGGAGCAACACTGACACTTCAGACGCGAGAGTATGGGGAGAAACAAAAAATTCAGATTAAAGGTGATACTGATCTTCTCAAAAATCTGGGGTTATATGCGGCGTCACAAGCGGAGCCGAAGGTAGGAGTTGATGTAAAGGTAGGAAATCTAACTGGCTTTCCAGTTGGAACAACACCTAGTATAAGTAATGGGAATATGGTTTCTTTTCAAGGAGTTAAAGGCTTTAAATTAAATGTAGTTACAGGTAGTAGTGAGGATAATGTTGTATTGACCCTTCTTAAAACAGGTCCTCTAGACCTACAAATTGGAGCTAACGAAGGGCAGATGATGCAACTCCGTATCCAAAACATGAGTACGACAGCTCTTGGTCTTGATAACATGAACCTTAACACAGCTGATAAATCACAAGAAGCCATAATACTTGTCGATAATGCCATAGCCCAGGTATCCTCAGCACGTTCTAAACTGGGTGCCTAC
>CAZLPH010000315.1:0-1943 GCA_964561345.1 uncultured Candidatus Epulonipiscium sp. | reverse complement strand
GGGGATAGTATTAATAGACCTATGAGGGCTACTAGGAAATCGAAGGTGGGTTTGAAGAAGGATTTATACATTTGTTTTTATTTCTTACAAAAATACACAAGTTTGGGGTTAATGGCAAAGATTGAGAGAGTATATTGATTAGGTTTTTTTGTCACAGAGTTGCTCAGTGTTACACTGTGAATAATATTACGAAATGATTTTTTTTTATTATTGATCATTAATGATTTTTCTGTTCACAATCCTCTGTTTTTACAATTGCGGTAAATCGTCAACATTCATTCCCTTGCCGCTGTCTAAGTAGCGAGTTATAGTTTTCAAAATAGTTACATCTGCATCTTTCTTCCAGTAAAGCTGCACACAATAATAAATGGTTGCTAAGCAAAACTTGCTCCCTTCAAGCTCTTTATATTCTTCAGAGAAATCCTTGAACAGAACTGACGTGTATATTCTCAGCTCCTCATCAACTGGTTCTGAATCTAATTTGAGCCTATCTATAATATCAGTTGTTGGTTTGTAATTCTCATAGCAAGGCAAATCATCTTTCTTTAAAATAACAACCGCTTGGTTCATGATGCCATTACCTGCTGATGGTAAAGAGTGTATATCTAACTCATTTTCATAAGAATACTTTGTATATTGTCTACTTTTATTATCCACTATGTTTAATGATTTACGCACATCAGGATCTTTTAAATAAAAGTCAAGATTAAAACCAAAAACAATTACAGTATATCCTTTTCTATTCTCACCAATCAACCTATCAAGTGCACCAAACATATCCTCAGAGTTAATTGTATAATGTCTTTTTTTATGTTTATAGAAGCTTAATGAATAGAGATTAATAAAGTCATCAACCATTGCAAATGCCATCACTTCATCATAATTCACATAGGTATATCTTTGTTCATCTGAAAATGTTTCTTGTTTCATCTTTTGAGAAAGAGAACTGTTTAAAACATCTTTATCTAAATCAACAACATCATTATTACATCTTTCTAAAACTTTTGTGTAAACAACAGCATTATCTTCAATTATCTCTTTTGTACGTTTATCAAATTGATCTCTTTTTTCAGCACTTTGGTCAAGAATTCTTTCCTTTTCAGTTATAACTTCTTCTAACTGACACTTAAATCCATTCAACTTATCCAACGGATCAATATTTCGCTCATCATTATCATCATCGTCATTTTCTACGGACCAACCTAGCTCTTTTAAAACCGATAAGTTTTCTTTCTCTTTCCACTCTTTTACAAAGCGCATCATCTGTTCTATAGTAGATAACAAAGCTGACATCTCATTCAATTTATCAGGAATTGCAGGTATCTGCCAAGGCTCTATGTAACTAGCAGTATAGTGAACCTCAAAACTGTTTAATCTGAATAATAATAATGTCAAATACCTTTTATACCAAGCAATAGAAACATCACCAGAATCAACTCCTTTCACTCCGGGAAACAGATAATGGTTTTGAAAATGAAAAGATTGCTGAATTCCATGATTTGACAGTTTTTTGAATTCATCTATGACTTCTTTCAATGTTGAAGGTACAAGTGGAAACTGATAGGGTTCAGATTGTGTATAACTCGTTATTTGTTTTATTAATTGATACTCCTTTATAAATAGAATATAGCCACACAATGCAGAGTGAAACTCTGTAAATCGAATGATTTGCTTATCACGAATCTTTACCTCTTCTTCGCTATACACAGCATGATATCCTACTGTTCTAGGCTTCAACCTAAGCCATCTAAACTGATGAGCATATGCCCAATAACTGTACACCCATTCTGTTTTATTATAAAACAGTTGCTGCTGTAATGTTCGCCACAACACCGAATATGTTTTATCTGAAATTACACTTTCGCCTGATTCTGGAATTAAAAGCTGTACAATATCATTCCCTTTAACTATCGAAATAGGAAGTATATTTGCTCTACATATAG
>CAZLPH010000314.1:0-1950 GCA_964561345.1 uncultured Candidatus Epulonipiscium sp. | reverse complement strand
TACTTAAGTGTTACTTTATCTAGGTTAATGTTAATGCCATCAGCAAGCTCACCAATGGCAACACTTACGCCACCTGCCCCGAAGTCGTTACATCTTTTAATGAGACGTGAAAACTCTGGGTTACGGTATAAACGTTGCAGCTTACGCTCTTCTTTTGGGTTTCCTTTTTGAACTTCTGAGCCGCACTCTTCAATAACATCATCGGTTTGAACTTTAGATGATCCTGTTGCCCCGCCGCAACCATCACGACCTGTTGGTCCACCAATCATAACAACAATATCCCCTGGGGATGGTTCTTCTCTTTTCACAGCGTCGGCTTTTACAGCCCCAACAACTGCCCCAAGTTCCATTCTTTTTGCCTTAAAGCCTGGGTGGTAGTATTCTTTGATTTCACCTGCTGCAATACCGATTTCGTTACCGTAGGCACTGTAACCATTTGCCGCTGTTCTTGTAATAACGCGTTGTGGTAATTTACCCTCTAGGGTATCCCCGTAACTTTCATTTGGATCTGCTGCCCCTGTAATTCTCATGGCCTGGTATACGTATGCTCGTCCTGATAATGGGTCACGAATGGCCCCACCTAGGCAAGTTCCTGCGCCTCCAAAAGGCTCAATTTCTGTTGGGTGGTTGTGGGTCTCATTCTTAAATAAGACTAACCACTTTTCGTCTTTGCCATCCACCTTAATGGTTTCTTCTATGGTACAGGCGTTAATTTCCGCTGAAAAAACAACCTTTGGTATCTTATTTTGTTTTTTAAGGTCTTTGACCTGGATGGTTGCCATATCCATAAGGGTTTCTGGTCTATCGGTTTCCCCGTAGACACGGTCTCTTGCTTCTCTGTAGCTCTTAAGGGCTGCCACAACTGGGGCGCTATGGTCTCCTTCTTCTATTTCAATGTCACATAACTCTGTCATAAAAGTTGCATGGCGACAGTGGTCTGACCAGTATGTGTCAACAACCTTAATTTCTGTATAGGATGGGTCTCTGTTTTCTTTGATAAAATAACGTTGAAAATATTCAAGGTCATTAATATTCATTGCTAAGCCTTCTTCTTTGTGGAAAGCTTCAAGGGCCTTTTGGTCCATATTAATAAATCCATCTAGAATTGCTACGTCTGCTGCTTCTGGAAAATTAAGCCCTAGTGTTTCCGGCTTTTCCAAGGCTACTTCTTCTGCTTCTACTGGATTAATGATGTGTTTTTTTATTTTTGCTAGGTCTTCTTTTGAAATATCGCCTTCTATGGCATAAACCCTTGCTACTTTCACAAGTGGTTTAACCTTTGGGGCCTGGTCTTCCTGGCTTTGAATAAGGCCTAGGTATTCAACATATGAATGGGCTTGTTGGTCATATTGGCCAGATAAAAAACTCTCTGCAAATAGGTTGCCTTCAAGCTCAACCTTGTCTTCATAGATATGGTCGACTTCTTTGTCTGCAAAAATAGTATTAAGTGCTGTCTTATATGTTTCCGCTTCAATTCCTTCAATATCATATCGCTCTAAAAAACGAACATTCTTAACTGTCTTAACCCCTAAAAATTCTACAATTTCTTTTAATAACGTTTCTGCTTTAACATTAAACTGGTCTTTCTTTTCAACATAGATTCTAAAAATATTCATGTTTGCGCTCCTTTGATTTGGGTACGATTTTGAAACATAACTTAAGTTTAACATAAGCTTCTTTTAGGGTCAACATAGTTATCGAACCTTTTATTATTATTTTTTAACATTGTTCGATTTGTAGTCTTTTATTGCCTTCATATTGATTTTTTTGGTAAGAAAAAAGGCTTAATAAGATTTATTAAGCCTTTTCTATGATTTTCTTCATTGCATTTAGAACCCTTTTTTCAATTCTTGATACTTGGACCTGTGATATCCCCAGGAGTTCTCCTATTTCAGTTTGGGTCCTGTCTTGAAAATACCGAAACATAATGATTTGTTTTTCCACTGGCTT
>CAZLPH010000313.1:0-1956 GCA_964561345.1 uncultured Candidatus Epulonipiscium sp. | reverse complement strand
TAAAACTCCCACTTGCAATCATTGCTACTAGGACAACAGACAAATAAATAGAAACCAACTTCCATTGTATGCTAGATCCCATGTTGGTCTACCCCCTAAAGTAATATCCGACGCCTCTTTTTGTTAAAACATATTCTGCCTTACTTGGATCATCTTCAATCTTTTCCCTAAGTCTTCTAACTGTTACATCTATGGTCCGAATATCCCCATAGTATTCATAACCCCAAACTTTACTGAGCAATGTTTCCCGGGAAAAGACTTGGCCTTTTTGGGAGCTTAAAAACTTTAAAAGCCCGAATTCAAGATGGGTTAGCTCAACAACTTCCCCTCTTTTTTGTACCTCAAACTTTGCTATATCAATTCTTAAATCACCTTCACTAATGACATTTTCATCTTCCTCTAGGCCTTGGTTACTTTCAACACGTCTTAAATTAGCCCTTATTCGCGCCATAAGCTCCCTAACACCAAAAGGCTTAGTAACATAGTCATCTGCACCTATTTCAAGGCCTACAACCTTATCGACCTCTTCTGCCCTAGCTGTTAGCATAATAATTGGTGTATTTTTTGTTTTTCTAACCCGCCTACATACTTCAAGGCCGTCCATTTTTGGCATCATGATATCTAGTAAAATCAAATCTGGATTAATTTCTTCAATTAGTTTCAATCCTTCTTCACCATCGTATGCTGTATATGCCTTGTAACCTTCTTTTTCAATATTATATTTAATTATATCTGAAATAGCTTTCTCATCTTCTACGATTACTATTGTTTGATTATCCATTATGTGCCCCCTTATTTAGATGCTGCATTGTATCCTAATTGTATTATACCCCTTATTGTATCAGAAACAAGGCCCTTGGTAAAACAAAAAGGTGTCTGCTACATCCTTTCTAAGACATACAACTCTAGTTGCAAAAGCCTTAGAAAGGATGTAGCAGACATGATCGCATAGGTAAACTTTCCTAGTTATGCAAAAAAAGCCCCATAAACATGGGACCTTTTCTATCTAATATAGTTTAAATATAGTTAGCTGGGTTTTTTGGAACCCCATCTTTTCGTATTTCAAAATGTACGTGGCTTCCTGTACTTCTACCTGTACTTCCCATCAAGGCAATCTTCTCACCCTTAGCTACCTTTTGACCTACTTTGACAAGTAGTTTACTGGCATGACCATAATAAGTTTGAAAGCCATTCCCATGATCAATAACAACTAAATTACCGTAAGCACCTTGCCATCCCGCACTTTTTACTGTGCCACCATCTGATGCATAGATTGGTGTCCCATGGCTATTAGCAATATCTATTCCTTGGTGCATCCTGCCCCATCTCTTACCAAAAGGTGATGATACTCTTCCTGATGCAGGTGACCTAAATTTACCTGTGGCCGCTTTTGCTGGTAATTTCTTAGTTCCCACTACAATTTTTTCACTCTCACCCTTATCCATGACTTCTATTTCCTTATTAATTGTTTCTTGTAGTAACCCATCCATGTAAATATTGTTAATGGTTATTTCCTTTTTGCCCTTTTTCCCTGGTGATATTTGTTTGCGGTAAGTGACATACTTATCTGCATCTTCTGTCACAATAGGCTCTGGCATAAATTCTTCTTCTTTTTTCAACTCTTCTACAATTCGAACTGAAACCTCTGGCTTATCTATTTTAACATTTAGTTCTTGCCCTATTTGTAGCACTGTTTGTTCCGTGATCTCCGGGTTTACTGCCAGTAATTCTTGTACTGTCATATCATTTTTCTCAGCAATTACCCAAAGATTATCCCCTGATACGATGGTGTATACTAGTCCTTCTTCTTTTGTCTTTGTAAGGGCTTCATAAACCTTATCATAATCTGATAGCTGATCTTCTGTCACATAAATGCTTTTATAATCTACATTTGCATTTAACTTAGATTCTTTCACATTTTCAACATTCTCTGGTATGTATTTAGCAATAATTCTT
>CAZLPH010000312.1:0-1962 GCA_964561345.1 uncultured Candidatus Epulonipiscium sp. | reverse complement strand
AGTTTTGGACTTGTAATAGAAGATGGAAAGGTTAATCATGGTAATGATGATAAGATTTCTGGTCTAGGGGCTAGTAAAGATATGGGAACCATGATTATTGATCATGATAAAAATGTAATGTTAGAATATTTTAGCGTTAAATTTACCATTCAAGATGCCTATAGGGGCACAGTTTTAACAAGCCTTTCATCCATTAATAAACCAATGAAGAGTTTAAGGACACCAGCCTACCTTGATAGAAGCTATGGGCCTACAACTATCCCTTTAGAAACACCTGATAAAAAGTTATATAAGATTGCTGTAGAAGAAGGTGTTGTTACGGAAATATTAGAACCAGATACCCCAGCGAATATCCCTCAAAATGGATATGTGCTGGTTATGGATGAAGTGGGCGCAAGTGAAAGATTAGCATTGTTTAGTGAAGGGCAAGCACTTGATTTTAAACCAGAGCTTACCTTAGGGGATCAATTTCAAAAAGCAATTAGTGAAGTACAAGCCGGTATTGGTGGTGGTGGTCTTATTATGAAAGATGGTCAGGCCTACGCAGGGGCAGCACATAAGGTATCCCCGGCCATCAGGCGTGCACGAACAGTGATTGGCTCTTCACAAGACGGTAAAACATTATTTTTAGTAACTATTGATGGGAAAAATGGTAGTATTGGAGCGACCCATAATGAACTAGTACCTATTCTTAAAACACATGGTGTTTATAATGCTATGCATTTAGACGGAGGTGGATCCACTACCTTTGTAGCAAGAGAAGAAGGGGATACAGAAGCAAAAGTTCAAAACAATCCTTCAGATGGAGCGCCAAGACGTGTAACAAATGGGGTAGGGGTGTTTAGCACAGCCCCAAAAGGGAAGGTAACAAAATTACTGATTTCATCTACCTATGACCGGACATTTGTAGGAACACCTATTGGATTTTCTCTTAAAGCAGTAGATGAAAATAACAACCCGGTAGCCATTAGCAATGAACAAATTAAATGGAGTGCTGAAGGGCTTGTTGGAAACTGGAAAGGAAACAGTTTTTATCCAACACAGTCAGGAAAGGGTCTCGTGATAGCACAAGTAGGAAATGTTGAGATTGCAAAACCTGTTACCGTATCAGGAGCACCTGTAGGGCTTCAAGTAAGCCCAGCTTCATCTACCTTAAAGGTAGGGGAAAGTATTACATTAAGTGTCCTAGGAATAGATGCACAGGGATATGCAGTGCCCATTGCTAGGGATTTAGTGGAGTGGACAGCTAGCTCAGGAGCTGTTAGTGTAAGTGAAGGGAAGTTAACCGGGGCAAAAGATGGCCAGGCTATGATTGGTGTATCCCTTAAAGAGGCGCCCCAGGTTAAAACGAATGTTTCGATCGTTGTTGGTAGTAGGACAGTAGCGGTTGATTCATTAGAAGAACTAAAAGCGGCCACATGGGATGGTAGTAATTCTCCAGAGGTTACAGGTAGAGTAGAACCTTGTAGGGACCTTAAATACCACGGTGATTTATCAATGAAATTTATATATGACCTTGCCAAGACGCCAAGTAAGCAAGTTGCCTTTATGAAATTCACATCCCCTATTAAGATTGATCCAAGCGTTCAATCTGTAAATATGTGGGTGTATGGAAATGGGCAAGAGGATCTGCTTAAAATAGAACTAGCTGATTCAAAAGGTAAAACATTTTCTCTTCGAGCAGAAGAGGTTAACTTTAAGGGATGGAAATATGTATCTGTTCCCATACCAGATAGTATTAAAACAGATGTTTATTTAAGTCGTATGTACACGATCACCTATGATAATAAAGTAGCTAGGACTAGCAGCTTATATGTGGACCATGTTTCGGTGACATATGGAACCAGAAACCGGGATGCCAGTTATCTAAAAGCACATGAAAAAATGGATCCTTTGCATAAAGATTTAAATACAAATATACCTGCGGGTGCTTATGAATTTACCTTGGTAGGGACAACGGAT
>CAZLPH010000311.1:1602-1992 GCA_964561345.1 uncultured Candidatus Epulonipiscium sp. | reverse complement strand
GGCTTGTTTGTGTACTGGCTAAAGATTTGACCATTGTCTACTAATTCTTTAAACACATCTTCGCTTGCCACAAATTCTAATTCATGATTTGAAACTGGCAGTAAAACTTTCTCGCCTTTTCCTAAGTTTGCAAGCCATGGTGAGTTGTTTGCTGTAATCTTTGTTTCTACCATATCGGATACATATCTTCCAATGGCATTGTTTGCAAAAGCGCCTGGTAAGATGCCTGCTTTAACAAGTGCTTGGAATCCGCCGCCAATACCGATGATTAAGCCGTCTTCTTTTGTATGCTTTTCAAGAGCTGCCTTAACGGCCTCGTTTTGAAGGACAATTGCCATGGCTCTGTAGCTTCCTCCTTACTCTTCTTAAGCTTCTGCTGCTTTGGCACAC
>CAZLPH010000311.1:809-1568 GCA_964561345.1 uncultured Candidatus Epulonipiscium sp. | reverse complement strand
TAGCTTCCTCCTGACAGGGCAACAATTTGGCTCTCTTCTATTTTTTCGACTAAAGTTGCAATTGACCCTTTGATTTCTTCTGGTGTTTGGTTATGGAATAATACTTGTTCTGTCTTGGCGCCTGCCCTCTCAAAGGCTCTTGCCATGTCGTATTCTCCGTTTGTTCCTGAAAACACTGGAATGAGTACTTTTGGATTATCTACTTTGTTTTTAGCCTTAAAAATATTTCTATTAGGAACCACTTTAGAAGCTTCTTCTGCTTCAAGGTCTTCTTCAAGGTTAAAGATATCTTCTAGTGGCATCTTACTGCATGCTATTATTTCTTCAATAAAGATATTTTGATCTGAGAATGTCACAAAGTTTTGAAGGTTTGTTTCACCAATATGAACAAAACCTGCGTCTAAAAACTCTTCAATATCCTCGAAATCAATTTCCAAGATCATATCCCCATAGGATGCTTCAAACGCATTTGGAAGGTCTAATATTTCTGGGTCAAAGACTTCGCATCCGATTTGGTTACCCATACTCATATTGGCAATGGCTGCTACTAAACCACCTTTTCCAATGGCATGTGCTGAAACGATTTTTCCTTGTTTGGCGTTATCTATAACCACTTGATAAAGTTCTTTCATGGTATCAAAGTTAGGTATATTATTTTCATCTTTGTCTATTGGTAAGTAAATCAGGGCGTTATTTCCCCCTTTAAAGCTAGCGCTTACACACTGCTTTGCCGATCCTACTAGACAGGTAAATGAAACA
>CAZLPH010000311.1:0-799 GCA_964561345.1 uncultured Candidatus Epulonipiscium sp. | reverse complement strand
TTAAATGTCCCACTCATACTGTCTTTACCACCAATTGCCGTAAGGCCTAAGTTTTGCTTTGCTGTTAAGGCACCTAAAAGAGCAGCCGCTGGTTTACCCCATTTTGTTTTGTCCTGGTCTAATCTTTCAAAGTACTCTTGGAATGATAAAAATGACTCTTTGTAGTCTGCGCCAAGGGCTACTAGTTTGGCAACACTCTCTACCACTGCATATAAAGCGCCGTGGAATGGTGATGCTGATGATAGGTCTGGGTCATAACCGTGTGTCATATAAGTTGCTGCGTCTGTTTCCCCTTGAACCGGTAGTTTTGCAACCATTCCTTGCTCTTTGGTTAACTGCTTGGCACCACCGTATGGCATAAGCACTGTTGCTGCGCCGATTGTACTATCAAACTGACCTGCAAGTCCTTTTTGAAGGCCATTATCTAGGCTTGCAATTGTTCCAAGGATATTTGCTTTTGTTAGCTCTTTCTCAGTTTTCTTAAGCTGGGGCGCTTCAATAAAGACATCTCTTTTTGCTTCTACCCCGGCGCTGTCTAAGAAGCTTCTAGAAATATTAACAATTTCTTTGCCTCTCCATGTCATAACAAGAGATGGCTCCTGGGTAATCTGTGCAACCACTTCTACTGGTACGTTTTCAGTATGGCACAGCTCACGCACTAAGGCTTCGTCTTTTGCTGCTACAACAATAGCCATACGCTCTTGGGATTCTGAGATAGCAATTTCAGTTCCATCAAGGCCTGGATACTTAAGTGTTACTTTATCTAGGTTAATGTTAATGCCATCAGCAAGCTCACCAA
>CAZLPH010000310.1:0-2000 GCA_964561345.1 uncultured Candidatus Epulonipiscium sp. | reverse complement strand
AGAAATAAACCCTTGGCTGCTGCTTTTTCTATTGGCATGATTATTTTAGTCTTAATCATACTGGCCATCTACGGAAAAGTAACAAAAGATAAGAAAGGGGAGGGATTATTCTAATGACTAAATCATCTAACAGATTTCGTACATTTTATTTGTCACTATTTTTTGTGGTCCTCTATATTCCAGTACTAGGTGTTATTTTGTATTCATTTAACAAGAGCCCTTCTACTGCTTCTTGGACTGGGTTTACACTGGATTGGTATAGGGATTTGTTTAGAGACCGGGTTATTATTCAGTCTTTTAAAGTAAGTATACAAGTGGCTTTTTTAACATCACTTTTATCAGCTTTCCTTGGAACAGGAACAGCCATTATTTCCACCTATGTCACCAAGAAAATGTCTGGGATTATTCAAGGGGTCATGATTTTACCATTACTTGTTCCAGAGGTTGCCCTAGGGGTATCACTCCTTTTGTTTTTTAGCACCCTAAAGCTTCCTTTTGGCCACTTAACCCTTGTCTTAGCCCATTCACTTTTTTGTTTGCCTTATGTGTATTTAATGGTACTCCTTAGACTAAGGGAGATTGATAGGTCTATTATAGAGTCTGCAAAAGACCTGGGCGCTACTAGATGGCAAATTATTAGAACCATTATATTACCTTTGGTTACGCCCTCAATTATAACTGCATCACTCCTAGCATTAGCTATGTCTTTAGATGATGTTGTTATTTCAACCTATATGTCTGGCCCATCAACAACAACATTGCCAGTTCATATTTTCTCTATGATGCGTGTAGGCGTAACACCTAAGATCAACGCATTATGTACTCTGATTTTAGTCGGAACGTTTTTTATAGTTGGCCTAAGTCAACTATTTAATAATAAAGATAAAAAGAGGGGATGATTTTTAATGATGAAGAAAAAAATTAAAGTATTAATAGGAATGGCTTTAGTAGCAACAGCAATGGTTGCATTAGCCGGTTGTGGGCCAAAAGAGGATTCTAAAGAAATTAATCTTATGACATGGGCAGATTTTGTTCCGCGTGAGATTATTGAGCAATTTGAAGAAGAAACAGGCCTTACCATTAACTACAAAGAAGTTACATCTAATGAGGATATGCAGTCACTTCTAGAAGCAAGCGGTGACCAGTATGACCTTGCCGTTGTAACTGATTATATGGTGGATATTCTAAGAAAAAACGATAATATTAAACCTTTTGAGCAAGATAAACTTCCAAACTTCTCAAATTTAAATGATGTTTATCAAAACAAATATTATGATGAAAATAATGAATACTCTATTCCTTATGCTATTTCAACATCATTCTTACTGGTTAACCCAGAAGCGGTTGAGGCTCTAGGAGCAAATCCTATTACAAGCTACGAAGACCTATGGCAACCAGAACTAGAAAAAAATGTTGTTGTAATAGACGGTTCTGTTGAAATGATGGGTGTTGCCCTTAAGACTTTAGGATATGAGTATAACCAAACAGATCCTACGATTGTTGCAGAAGCAAAAGAAAAGCTATTTGCCCTAAAAAATAATATTATGAGATATGAAACAAACACACCTGAAGACTCTTTAATTAACGGGGAGGCTGTTGCAGGATTTATGTACTCAAACCAAGCTGTTAAAGGGAAAGAAGCAGATCCAAGTCTGGAGCCAGTATTCCCAACAGAAGGAATGCCTATGTATATTGACTCCTTTGTAATGTCTAAAGATGCACCTAATAATGATAATGCACATGCATTTTTAAACTTCTTATTAGAGCCTGAAATTAGTGCGAAAATATCAGAGCTTACAAGCTTTACAAATACAAACACACAAGCACAAGAGTTTCTACCAGAGGATTTCAAAAACAATCCAATGCTAAACCTTTCTGATGATGTGGCTGCAAACACAAGTTTATATATTGACGTTGATGCAGTTTTAGAAGAGTATGAGCATATTTACTCTGAATTCAAATTACAATAAGTAATTTTAAAACACCCCACGGGTTTTATC
>CAZLPH010000309.1:0-2007 GCA_964561345.1 uncultured Candidatus Epulonipiscium sp. | reverse complement strand
ATTATAATTCCTCCTATGTAAAATGCGATCCCTATCACTATCAAGGCCGCTGCTAGTTTAAGTATTAGTATCATCTTTCTTGAGCTTTACTAAGTGTTAATTCCATAACACAAGAGATTAAATTACCAAAAGAAATACCTTGTACATCTTTTCTATCCTTACACCAAACTAATGCTTTCATTATTTGGTCAAAATGCGGAAGTTCCAAGTTAAACATGTCACCTATAGTAAACATATTTATAGCATCTTCCATAGCTTTGTAAGATGCATGGTTAAAGTTATGGTATTTACCATTCTCTTTTTTATAAATTATAGTATGCTCGTTAGAGTACACTACATTAAAGATGTTTTTACTTAGCATACTCATACAAGCAGCCATCCTGTCTTCTAATGCCTGCACGATTACTTCTGAGAATATGTATAATACTTCATCCCAACTCATAGCGGCTTCTTCAACAAAACCGTCTTTCCAATCCATAAAAGGGATTGTGAAAGTTGTTGTGATGTTAGTTACTTTTTCTTCTTTATTTACCGTTACTAAACTTTTATTTGTTTTCATCTTATTATTTTTTTATTTGATTGATTGGTTCGGAGTATAATCTACTCCAAATGTTTAAACTGTCTAAAGAATTACGATACTGACTTGCTGAATACCTATCAGCAAATCTAACTTCTATAATATCGTCAATGTTTTCATCAACATATTCAACGATATATAGTTTATCGGAAGCTACTCTACGTCTTGATTTACGCTCGCATGATGATGCAAGTGCTAATACTATTGTTAATAGTAATATTATCTTTTTCATTTTAATTATCTTTATAAGTTAGTATTATTAATACAATTACTACTACTATAAAAGCAAATATCATTCCTAATACAAAACTAGGAAAATGAAATTGCATACTAAATTCTATTGTACTCATATCTTTATTTGTGTTGCGGAGATAAAGATATTGCCTGGAAACATATCGTTGAATCTATCTTCAGCGTCTATTTCATTCATAGCGCCTAAACAAATGTGTGTTTCTTCATTATCCTTATTCCAATAAGAGACTTTATAGTCTCTATCTTGTCCTTGTGCTAACACAATTTCGTCAAACTCGTTGTTAAAAGTAACAACTGCTAGTCTTTCCGCTGGTAAGAACTCTGCATATGTAGCTAGTAGTTCTTCTCTCATCTCTTTAGTTAAAATTTCTGCTTTCATTTGATTGATTGGTTTATTTTGTTAATACTTAGAAGCTCTGTATTCTTTTAACTGAGCTTCCAAATTACGTAGCATTTTAGACTTCGAGGCCTGGATTCTACGAATATGTATATCCGTAGAATTTTTACTTTCTCTACTAACTATAACATCACCCTGCACAACTATGCAAGATGATGTATTCTTTTGAAGTACAAATTTTCTTCTCATCTTGATTTGATTTAAATTGATTTATAAAAATTACATACTAACCGGTATGTAAGCGGGCAATATACTACCTACAATTGCAGGATGACCATACCTCGTTGTCTGCAATATCGCAAGTCATATGATTGTTAGCACAATCTTAGAGACTCGAACTCATTGTGATACCGCATACTTTTAGGTATGTTTAATCTGATTGTTTTTATACTTGTTGATAATAATTTCTTGGAAAATATTTAAGCCTTCATTTAAGAGCTCAAAAATATTACAAGAAATAAATCATAAGACTTTGCCTTTTTAATTTTTTTTTGATGTGAAAAAATTGAGGTATTTTGGGAGTGTATGGGATGGAGATCCTGGCACTCTTCATCATCCTCTCATCAATTCTTTCACTACACTTTTCATTATACTTTTCACCACACCCTTCCTCATACTCTATTGTTCATCATCAAATACGGCCTGGAATATTATTCCCCAATCCCAGCCGTTATTATATTTAACATTAAAATACCCTGGTCTATTCTGCCAAGTTTCCCTATGTGCACAGTAAGGTCTCGCAGAAATCTTCTCACCATTCTCAAGAATGATGTGTACTCCC
>CAZLPH010000308.1:0-2010 GCA_964561345.1 uncultured Candidatus Epulonipiscium sp. | reverse complement strand
TTCCTACTATTTTCATAAGTTTATTAGATTTTTTCAAGGTTAACATCTCCTATAGACTTTTACTCGTTGTCTCCTGATTGATCTGGTGTGAGTTCTGATTCTGACTCTGATACTTCCTCTGCTTCTGCTATCTGTTCTAGTTGGGGTATTACATCTAATTTCGTATCAGTTTCTAAATCTTGTGCTGGCTCAGCTTCTTTTTCTATATCTTCTTCTGTGTCTTCTTCGGTGTTTTCTTCTATATCTGTTTCTTTTTCTGGTTCCTGAACTACGTCAGGTTTTGGTACTAGTGGTTCTATTGGCTTTGGTCTTGCCTCTGCTTCTGGTGTTATTATGGCTACTGGCGCTACAATTGCTTTGGCTAGTGATGGCAGAATTAATTCTCCGTCTCCCTCAAATAAAAATCTCTCTCCTAAGCCACTTAGTCCACTGCCTGATCCTTTTCCTGCAAACTCAATTTTTAAATTTGCCCCATCAGGATCAAAGTTATTAATCTGATTCAAATCTATTGCTAGATTTAATTGAGTCGTACTATTGCCCATATTCACCAGTAGGTCTGGGCTTGAAATAGAAAAGCCGTTATAAGTTAGTTTAGCAGTTTCTAATATGGTATGAGCCACATCAAATCCATCTCCAAAGGGAATGTTCATACTTGCTACTATATTACTGCCATCAACACTCATTTCTACGCTGCTGCTTTGAAATTTATGTATCTCGAATTTTAACTTAATAGAGCTTGCATGATCATTGCTTCCTAGTGAAGCCTTGTCAGTAAAGTAGGCACCTGTATATGATAATCTTAATGGATATACAATAAGTCCAATGGCTAACATGATGACTGCTATGTTCTTAATTGATTTAAAGTCAAATTTCTTTCTATTCATATAACCACCTTTCTTCTATAATCAATTCCTGTACCCGAGTTCAATCTTATCAGTGGGATGTTATATGGTGGTTTTATAGCAGTTATATCTAGGTTATATTTGAATTATACAAAATTGTTACAATATAAAAGGAGCTTACTGATGGATAAGTAGCTCCCCTTATAGTCATAAAACATTATATTATTCCCTTAGTAAGACCATTTCTACCTTTCTGTGTAAGATTAAATCCTCACTATTTCCCAATTCTATAAATCCCTTGTACACCCTATCTAGTGCTATATTTGTTTGCTCACTGTTTAATCCCGGTAAGTTGATCATAGATTGTGCCACGCTCCATTGGGCTACAATATCTGCCTTGTGAAGAGTTACACTTAAAACTTCTCTTAATCTTTGCATTGTTGATTTTAGTTGTTCCTTAGGCGGTAGTGTGTCATCCCCTAGGGAAATCGTTAATAATCCTATAAAGGTAGGATACTTATCCCTTTCCCAACGCCTCTCTTCTAATTGATATTGAAGTTTAAAAAAGTCAATGTCCCATAGGATTGCCTGCTTCTTCAAGTACTTGCAAAATGACGTCTTTACCAATCCCTATGGTATCCCTTTTTATCATTAATAAGGGGTGCAAACAGATAAGGTTATCTACTAGCTTTCCCCCCCCAATCTTTAAATATTTTCATTATATCCTCACAATGATTTTGGGCTTGTTTAATTCTCCCCAGTGCTATTAAAGCTTCAATATATTTAATATAAATCTCTTCCTCTAGTTTTTCATATTTAAGATCATTTTGGCATAATTTTTTCTGGAACGATAAACTCATCTCTGTGGGTAATCAAAAACTTACACAACTCCCACAATTTGAATGAATTACTATGGTGATCCGTTAGCTTATGCCCATTATTGTTTCGTTCTTTTAATCATCACAATGTCCTATAGGCATTGCATTCTTTAAATTAATGCTATCAATAAGTGGTTATAACTCAGTTTTTTATATGTTATATGTCCATTATTTATAGGTTATTTGCGAGTTATGTTTACAACCCATGATTCAATAAAAAAGCATCCCTCCTAAGAGGAGGGCACTGAAAAACTTTCAGTTTTTGTACCTCTTAGGATACTCAAAGAAAA
>CAZLPH010000307.1:0-2014 GCA_964561345.1 uncultured Candidatus Epulonipiscium sp. | reverse complement strand
TTCCTGTTAAGTACTCAGACCAGGGTGCATGTTTGGAAGGGTATAAGGCATCTGCAGTAGGTTTAACCTGAACAATAACTGCGTTGATCCCGGCGTCTTGTAAGTCGTTTAACTTGGTAATGTACTCTACTTTTTGTTGGTCTATGCCAAGGCCCTTGGTTGATGGCCAGTCTAAGTTATAGACACTAGATACCCAGGCACCTCTAAATTCTTTGCTTGGCTCTTTCAAATCCTTCATACTATTTATATCTGCACTTAAAACCATTATATTCGTTAGTACAAACAGCACAATCAACATGCTTATCTTTTTTACACCTATATGTTTCTTCATTATAGCCTCCTATTTTATTGTTAAAGTCAAAAAAAACCGCTTCTTTTTAAAAAGAAGCGGTTTTTATATTGTTATTAGATTATTCTTTTCGCTCCAATATATGGCGCCATACCTCTTTGGGATAATGGACTTACATGAATACCCGTTTTTGCAGTACCGGCATGAACGATTTTGTTGTCACCCATGTAAATAGCCACATGGTTTACTTTTCCGTTATATCCGTAAAACACTAAGTCTCCTGGTTGAAGGTCTGATTTATTAACACGGGTTCCACTACTTGAATATTGGCCACCTGATGTTCTATGTATATTTGCTCCAAAATTCTTATAGACTTGGCTTGTAAATCCTGAGCAATCTGCTCCATTTGTTAGACTTTGACCACCATATTTATATGGGTTACCAACATATTTTAAGGCAAAATTAACAACTTCTTGTCCTTTGTCAGTCTTAATTGGCGTTGGTTCCGGTGTTGTGGTTGGTTCTGGTGTTGATAAATCTTGTATCTGTCCCGCTTCTATGTAAGCTACTTTACCATAAGCTAAAATTACTTCTGTATAGTTATCTACTTGGTCTCCTATGCGTATTACTTCGTCCTTGTCTAACTCTCTAATCTCTGTTGACTCTGAGCTAGGTGTATCTATCAGCACTGCACCTTCATCTTTTACTTTAGCATATATTTCTTCCGTTGGGTCTGCATATAGTGTCATCCCAAAAGCAAAGGTTCCGATTAAAAGGCTAAGTCCTATTTTACGCATTACATTTGTACGCATTTATTGTTTCCCCCTATAGAGTTTTACATTTGTAAGTTCTTTACCTAAGGCCTATTATATTCTAAGGGGGAAAATATGTCAACTACTTATTACAACTTTGTTAATAACTTTGCTAATATCTTAATATTCTTATTTACTACTTAACTTTTAGGGTCATAATAACATCTTTACCAGCTCTTACTCCACCTGTTGTAATGTCCATACTTGCAATCTTATCCATTGTTGTAATGATAACAGGCGTAATTGTGCTCTTGCCTTCTGCAGTAATTACATCTAAATTCATTCTAATGAGTGGTGTGCCAGTATCAACATCTTGTCCTTCCTCAACTAACCTTTCAAAGCCTTTACCCTTTAATTCCACTGTATCAATCCCTAAGTGTATTAGAAGATCAAACCCTTGCTTAGTTTCTATTCCAATGGCATGATTCGTCGGGAATATTTGTATAACCCTACCTTTACACGGCGAGACCACGCGTCCATCTGTCGGCTCAATAGCAAGCCCATCTCCAACCATCTTTTGCGCAAATACTAAGTCTGGAACCTTGGCAATACTCATGGCTTTACCTGTTATAGGGGCTATAATGTCAATTTCTCTTGGCTGTAAACGTTTCACTATAATTATCACCCTTGCTACTGATACTGTGTGATTTGTTCGATATCTATTGCTATGTATGCAATCATATCCTCAGATAAAACAAGATTTTTCTCTTTTTGAATAAGCATGCTTATTTTTTTTGCAATGGCATAACTTTTAGGTAATTTCAATTTAACATCCTCTTTAAGGGGATTTTTAATGGCCTGTTGTCTTTTGCAAAGACTTAAGATTGTTTTAAGCCTAGGCACAAAACTTTGATAGGCGTGGCTTTTATTGTGGTCTTTATTTTCTATTTCTTCTATAATAAGGTCTGTACAC
>CAZLPH010000306.1:0-2024 GCA_964561345.1 uncultured Candidatus Epulonipiscium sp. | reverse complement strand
ATCATGCTCTACCTCTAACCATATGTCTGTTATTAAGCTTGAGAAATTTATATTAGATAATATTGATAATGATATTGATAGTTTTAAAGAAGTTCCAGATGAGATTACGGTTCATACCCATACCGAAACCATAGAAATTGATACGCTGCAGGCCCAACTTGATAGAACCATGCGTAAATATGACATTGCACGCAATGCCTATCTCAATGAAATCGACTCCATGGAAGAATACAAGGCCAACAAGGAACGTATAGCCCAAGAAGAGAAAGATGTAAAGGCCCAGATGCAAAACCTGTCTAGCAAGGCCACAGGCTCATCTAATGCTAGTAAGTTAATTGAAAATATGATTGAAGGCTCTGAAATACTTAAAGATGAACAGGCAACAATTGAGCAAAAAAATAAAGCCCTCCGCTCATTCGTGAAGGGCATTACTATTGATAAGCAAGAAGGACTCATTGATCTAGAGTATTACTTGAATATATAATGTATATAGTTACTTACTACATGGATGACTCAGTGGGGCTCTAAAAACCTAGGCCAACAGGGCAAAAGTGCCATTGAAATACTAAGGTCTTACTACGGCAATAATATCTCCCTCTCAACGGCCCCCCAAGTTTCTGGTAGCCCGGAATCATATCCTGGCTCACCTTTGCAATTAGGATCATCAGGCCCAGCAGTCCGCACAATTCAAAATCAACTGAATAATATTTCTAGAAACTTTCCTAAAATACCCAAGGTTGCAACCGATGGAAACTTTGGCCCTAGCACTGAAGAATCCGTTAAGATTTTCCAAGAAGTCTTCCATTTAACACCCGATGGGGTTGTGGGCCGTGGCACTTGGTACAAATTATCCCAGGTTTATGTAGGCGTCACCCAAATAGGTGAGCTAATCTAAAACCCAAGGCGTGGGCGCAACGTGGAAATGGGAAGTGGTCTTTGCAGCATACCTTCCTCACGTCGGTAAAAGCTGCTAAGACCACTTCCCATTTCCTCTTTTGCCGCAGATGCCTCGGCTAGCCAGTTGCCATCCCCAGCCCCATTTATTGGGTTTTGATAGCTGATAGTGCTGAAAGCTTCATAGCTCGTTTGGCCGGGAAGTAGCCAGCTACTAGGCCGATGAGGGTTGAGAATCCTAGGGCAAATAAAGATAGCCATAGGGGAATAATAGACACGTAGGTTTTGGCATCTCCGTAGCCGCCGCCCATTCCCATAAGACCTTGTGCAAGCCCTGCCCCAAAGGTATTCAAGCCCCATGAGGCAAGGTAGCAAAACAAGATCCCTACTGCCCCGCCCAAAAAACCTATAAAGGCTGACTCTATTAAAAACATTTTGCGAATATCAGAAATGACTGCACCGATTACTTTCATTATACCGATTTCCCTGGTTCTCTCATAAATAGCCATAATCATTGTGTTGGTAATACCAATGGCTGCAACTAAAAGAGATATGGCCCCGATGCCACCTAATATTAGTTGAATGCCAGCTGCCATCTCGTTCATTTGATTGAGACTGTCCATATTACTATATGAATTATAACCTAGGGCCTCTATTGCCTCTTGTACCACTGTTACATTTTTCATATCGTTAACCTTCACCTTTACATTATGATAGGTTTGGGGTTTCTTTTTTCTTGAAACTGATTCTCCCCTGAGTTTAGCATCATATGCCTCACGCTCTTCTATTAAACTAAGTACGTTTTTCATTGGCATATAGATGTTATAGGCTGTCTCCCAATTACCTTCTGGGAGCATTCCAACCACTTTTGCATTTAAAGGCTTGGGTGGTTTAACCTTATTTTGTTCGCCCTCAAAGCCATATCCACCTTGCCCACTATGTGGGTCCACATCTTCAAAGGTAATTTGAACTCGGTCCTCAAAATAATTAACTGGGGCTTTTTCTCTGTTTTCCCAATTAGGTAGTTTTCCTTTCTTTGTTAGTTCATAGGGAATTTCTGATCCCATAACAATAATATTTTCCTCATTTGGCAACATGTCTCTACCCTCTATAGCATTATAGTCTAGTGC
>CAZLPH010000305.1:0-2029 GCA_964561345.1 uncultured Candidatus Epulonipiscium sp. | reverse complement strand
ATGGCTATAACCCCTCCTAAGAATAAGTACCAATAGCTTGTTAAAACTTCACTTAGGCCTACTAGAATCTGTGTGGGCAGTGGTAACTCTTGCCCGCCTGATTCAAACATACCCACAAAGGTAGGCATAACGGCTACCAGTAAAAATATGACCACAGCCACAGATACAACCCCTAGTATAATAGGGTAGATCATAGCTGATTTAACCTTATTTTCTAGCTTGTATTCTTTTTCAAAGTGAACTGCCATTCTCTCCATGATTGTATCTAGGTTACCACTGACTTCCCCCGTTTGTACCATGTTAATAAGAAGGGCCGGAAAGACTTTACCATGCTTTCTCATACCTTCTGATAAAGTGGATCCTTTTTGGACATCTTCGTATACCATATTTAAGGTTTTCATTAAGGTTTTATTCTCAGATTGCCTGCCTAGTATTTCAAGGCAGGCACTAATGCCCATTCCTGCATTAATCATGGTGTAGAACTGCCGACAAAAAACAGCAAGTTCTTTTTTCTTAACAGGTTTAGCAAACAGCTCTACTTTAACTGCCGCTTCTTCTATATCTTTTTCTATGGATATAGGGGTATAGTTATTTGCTTTTAACATGTGCATGACGTCTGTTTCTGTTTCAGCTTGAAAAAACGCTTCAATAATTTCTCCGCTTTGAGAGACTGCCCTATATTTATAGCTCATTCTTACACCTCCTTACATGATATGTCGCTTTAGGTTATCTTGGTTGATTGCTTGCATTAAGGCTACTTCTTTTGTAATAACCCCTCTTTTATATAGGCCTAGTAAGGAATTATCCATGGATTGCATTTTAAACTTAGAGCCCGTTTGAATGGCCGTGTCAATTTGATGTATTTTTTCTTCCCGGATTAAATTTCGTATGGCCGTAGTTGCCATCATGACTTCAAAGGCAGCTACTCTCCCGCTTCCATCTGCCTTTGGCAGGAGCTGCTGGGAGACGATGGCTTGGACCACTGATGCAAGCTGGACCCTAACTTGTTGCTGCTGGTGGGGCGGGAATACGTCAATGACCCGGTCAATGGTTTTTGCAGAGCCGATTGTATGTAGGGTTGATAAGACAAGGTGACCGGTTTCTGCTGCTGTTAGGGCAATGGATATGGTTTCTAAATCTCTCATTTCCCCCACTAAAATTACATCTGGGTCTTGCCTTAAGGCCGCCCTTAAACTGTTAGAAAAAGAATCTGAGTCTAAGCCAATTTCTCTTTGGTTGACCATACTTTTATTGTGTTTGTGGAGATACTCTATGGGGTCTTCTAGGGTTAGTATGTGGGCTTTTCGCTCTTGATTAATGAGGTTGATCATAGCCGCTAAGGTTGTTGACTTACCACTACCTGTTGGCCCTGTGACTAAAATAAGGCCCCTTGGAAGCTTTGACAGGTCACTAACCACATGTGGAAGGCCTAATTCTTCTATACTTGGTATGGTTAGAGGGATAATTCTAAGGGCCATGCCATAGGAACCTCTCTGTTTGTAGGCATTAACCCGGCATCTGCCAATCCCCGGACTGGAGAAGGATGTATCAATTTCTCCTTTTTCTTCTAATTCTTCAAGTATCTTTTCTTCTAATGTCTCAGATACTAATCTTTGGGTATCTTGTGGCATTAGAGGGTCTCCCTCAAGTAAAAGCAGTTCACCATTGACCCTTATAACAGGCGGGATGCCAACGCTAATGTGAATGTCTGATGCTTTTTTTTGTGTTGCAATATTAACCAGTTCAATGATCGTCATCTTCTGCTCCTATCCTAGTGTAAAACCTACCCGCAGTACTTGCTCGTAAGAGATATTTCCTTCCCTGGCTAAGGCAGCTGCCGATTGTAAGAGAGTCGTCATTCCTTTTTCCACAGCTTTGTTTTTCAGAGTATCTATGGCAGCACTGGTATTGATTAATTGCCTAATTTCCTCATCAATGGGCATAAGCTCATGGATGGCCGTTCTCCCCTTATAGCCTTTATTACAAGAACTACAACCACTATGGGCCTTATACAAGGTGAAGGCCTGGG
>CAZLPH010000304.1:0-2034 GCA_964561345.1 uncultured Candidatus Epulonipiscium sp. | reverse complement strand
GCTATTAATTCCTCTGACCGATCACCAACACTATCCATAATAATATGATATCCCACAATGTCCTCCTTATTTGTTTCCTATTAAACTATATTATATCATATGCAATGTGCCTTTGGCATAGTATTTGGCAAAATCTTTCACTCAATCCGGCCAACATTCCACCTAATAAACTTAATAACCCCAAAACTAATAATCAAAGTTACGAGTAGTATTTTATATAAGGCCCAGTCCATATCTATTACCTGACCATATATAATTTGCCCAGGTGCAACACTTGCTGTTGCTACAGCCGTGGAAAAAGCACTCACCTTTCCTAACATCTCTTCTTTTACTTCCTTTTGGACATAGGTTAAGGAAATAATATTTGATAAGGCTAAGGATAACATAATCCCAAATCCACCTAGGGCATACAATCCCAAAATAACCCCTGTATTATGTATGGTTAAAGCAGCCGATAGGGTCATTATCATAATCCCTAATAGCATTGGGTACATGGTCTTATGAATGGCTTTAATTTTAAACAGCTTAGGTTTCATAACGACTAGTAAGCCACCTATTATCATCCCTAGAACAAAAACAGCTTCTACTATACCATATTTGACTGGGCTCATATTTAGTATTACTTTAATAAAATAAGGAGACACAATGCTTAGTATAGGGACGACAAAGATATTTGTTAAGGCATAAGAGAGTATAATACCTAAGGCAACTTTCCTTTTTTCTTTTAGGTAAATATAACTCTTTTTCATTTCTCCAATGGAATTTATCATTGGATTTTTAAGCTTATCTTTAAAATCTAAATCTGGAATATCTAAAAACAGTTCTAATAGAGCTGCCGCTAAAAAGGTAAAGGCATTAATCATAACAATGGTCTTAATACCAACAAATCCGTATAAAACCCCTGCCAGAATAGGACCCACTAGGTTAACAATGGATCCCACTTGTTGGACAATGCCATTGGCTGCTGCAAGGTCTTCTTTATCAACAATTTGGGGGATACTAGCTGTAACTGCTGGTCCATATAGGGTGTAGATAGAGGATAATATAACCATAACACTTCCTACTATAAGGGTATTGTCTTGTCCTTTCATTATAATAATTGCATAGACAGCTAGCAAAGCAGCGCTTAGAAAATCAAGATAAACCATTATCTTTTTTCTGTTGACTGTATCTGCTAGAGATCCTGCAATAGGGGCAAGTAAAATATATGGCAGGGTGGATATGGCCAATATTTGTGAAAAGGTGGCTGCACTACCTGTTAAGTCTAAAATATATAAGGACATACAAAATCTTTGAATGGCATTGCCAAATAAAGATATGATCTGTCCTATGACAACTATTATAAAATTTTTATTGTTCATGGCCTTCCTCTTATAAGTTCATAGTCTACACAAACCGGATACGCTTTATTTTTACTTAACTGTAAGTCCACATCAATGCCATAGATTTCTTTTAGATTTTCTTTATTAATGGTTTCCTTGGGATGACCTTGGAAAATAACCCTTCCATTTTTTAGCCCAATAATATTACTGGCAAATCTAAAGGCATGGTTAATCTCATGAAGTACCATTACAATGGTAATGTTTTTTTCCTTGTTTAATTTCTCTAACACCTGGAGCACTTCTAATTGATAGGACATATCTAGGTAGGTTGTTGGCTCATCTAGCATAATAATATTTGTTTCTTGGGCTAGGCTCATGGCAAGCCAAGCTCTTTGTCTTTGCCCACCTGACAAGCTTTCAACTTCTCTATCTGCAAGCTCCTTTAAGCCAGTTTCCCCTAGGGCCCAACTAATAAGGTCCTTATCGTGAGCACTTAGGCCCCCAATCATTTTTTGGTGCGGGAATCTGCCATAGGCAACCAATTCCTTAATGGTAATCCCACTTGGACAAACTGGTTCCTGGGGTAAAAAAGAGATTTGACGCGCTATGTGCTTTTCTTTTTGCTCTTTAATATTCTTTTCATTAATTAGTATATTACCCTCTTTCGGCTTAATAACCCTTGCAATACTTTTAAGCAAGGTTGATTTTCCGC
>CAZLPH010000303.1:0-2056 GCA_964561345.1 uncultured Candidatus Epulonipiscium sp. | reverse complement strand
TTTCGTCCTTTGAGAATGATATTAAGATGAGTGAATTAAGACAAAAGTTATTAAAGGTGAAGTATGTGTAAAGAATTTAGATTAGCAAAGGTAGAAGATGTTAGTGCCATTATGGCAATTATTCAAGAGGCACAGGTTTATCTTAAAATCCAAGGGATTGATCAGTGGCAAAATAATTATCCTAATATAGAAACAATTAACCGTGATATTGAAAGCAAGAACAGTTATATCCTACTTCAAGATAATGTTATTGTAGGGACATTGGCTGTTATATTTGAGAATGACCCAACCTATAAGACTATCTATGAGGGAAAGTGGATAAATGACCAGGAATATGGTGTTATTCATAGAATAGCTATTGGCAAAGGCCATCATGGGTTAGGATTAGGTTCGCAGATTATAAAGTATGTTGAATTAATGTGCAAAAACAGGAACATAAATAGTATAAAAATAGATACCCACAAGGAAAACAAAGCAATGAAGACATTACTTATTAAGAATGAGTTTGCATACTGTGGTATAGTCTACTTAGAAGATGGAAGTGAGAGAAGGGCCTTTCAAAAAGTACTTAGTTAAATAGATTAAGACTAAAAGTAAATTACCTTGACGAAAATAGGATATATGGATACAATATATACATTATAAAGGCAATTAAAGACATATAAATCGGTGAAAAGAAAGAGTAGGGTCTACCAGTCAGAGAGGAAGTATTAGGTGAAAGCTTCTAGAGACCTGAAGACATCTTAGAGTCTGCATCTGAAATTAATATTAGGATGCGGCGTTTAGCTACGTTATAAGCAAAGAGCGGGAAGCTAAGAAGATTAGTTTTTAAGCAGGGTGGTACCACGGGCATATCGTCTCGTCCCTGACATTTTTTGTCATGGATTAGGCGATATTTTAATGGAGTAAAATACTTTTTAGCAAGGTAGAGAGGAGAAAATAATGAGTCAAATAAGGGCGTTAAGAGGAACAAAAGATATTTTTGGCGCGGATATGAAAGCGTGGCATAGTTTAGAAGAAGTCATCCGAGGTCTTTGCATGGATTTTGGATTTAATGAAATACGTACACCAGTTTTTGAACTAACCAATCTTTTTCAAAGAGGGGTGGGGGAAACAACGGATATTGTCCAGAAAGAAATGTATACTTTCATAGATAAAGGGGACAATAACATAACACTAAAGCCGGAGGGGACAGCCCCAACTGTAAGAGCCTACCTAGAACATAAATTGTATGCAGATACTCAGCCTACCAAACTCTATTATATGACACCTGCCTTTAGATATGAAAAACCACAAGCGGGACGTCAACGTCAATTCCACCAGTTTGGTATAGAGCTATTTGGCGCAGAGAGTGCAACAGCTGATGCGGAAGTTATTGCAATTGCAAGCACCTTACTAGATCGCTTAGGAATTAAGAAAGTTGATCTACACATTAACTCTTTAGGGGGACCAGAGTGTAGGGCTAAGTATAATGTAACTTTAAGTGCTTTCTTACAAGAACATAAGGAAGAGCTTTGTGGTTTATGTCAAGAGCGTATGGAAAAGAATCCTCTTCGTGTATTGGATTGTAAGAATCCAAATTGCGGAGAACTTGTGAAAGATGCTCCCACAGTTTTAGAGTGTTTAGGAGAAGAGTGTCAGGCTCATTTTCAAGCCTTACAAGATCTTTTAACCCAAATGAACATACCATTTATTATTGATCCAAGCATTGTTAGAGGCCTTGATTACTATACCAAAACAGTGTTTGAATTTATTTCTAGTGATATCGGGTCACAAGGAACAGTATGTGGTGGCGGTCGTTATGATAAGTTAGTTGATCAAGTAGGGGGGGCCCCAACGCCGGCAGTAGGATTTGGCGCGGGTATTGAAAGATTACTTTTAGTTCAAGCAGCCGAAAATGGTGCAAGAGAAGATGTTGCAACCAGAGATATTTATATTGGTGCTATTGGGGATGCAGCAGTTCTTAAGGCCCACGCTCTTGTACATCAATTACGTCAAAATGGTATTTCTGCTGAGTCAGATCATATGAAGCGTAGCGTTAGAGCTCAAATGAAAT
>CAZLPH010000302.1:0-2060 GCA_964561345.1 uncultured Candidatus Epulonipiscium sp. | reverse complement strand
CACCGTACCAGAATATTGATGATGAGGCAGAAGGAATGGTTGTTGTGCTCCAAGATGTGACAAAGCAGCAAAAACTAGATCAAATGCGTAAAGAGTTTGTGGCTAACGTTTCACATGAACTAAGAACACCTTTAACCACTGTAAAGGGTTATGCAGAAACCTTAGCAGATGGGGCGCTAGATGACAAGGACGTTGCTATGCAGTTCCTGAATGTTATTATTAGTGAGGCTGATAGAATGACAGCCTTAGTGAAAGATTTATTAGAGTTATCTCGCTTAGATAACAAACAAGTTCAGCTGGATATTGCGAAAGTTGACTTGGGAGACATTATCAGAGAAACAGCGCTAGCCTACGATCTTGTAGAAATCAAGAATGGACAAGAAATAACCATAAATTGCCATCAGAAAAAGATCTTAATGGAGGCAGATAGTGCTAGGGTCAAGCAGGTATTGCATAATATTATATCAAATGCTATTAAATATAATACCAAAAAGGGTAAAATAAACATATCCACCCGTAGTCAAGGCAAATATATTGAGGTTAAAATAACAGATTCAGGGCTGGGAATTCCAGAAGAAGATATGGGACGAATATTTGAACGATTTTACCGGGTTGATAAGGCGCGCTCCGGCAAAATGAGAGGAACTGGCCTTGGCCTTTCTATTACAAAAGAAATAATGGAGCTACACGGTGGGGAGATATGGATTAGTAGTAAATTAGGGCAAGGAACCACTGTTACAATGTACTTTCCTAAACAGAAAATAGGAGCTGATGAAGTATAATAAACAACTGTAAAACAATAGTAAGTAGATTGTAATGTGGATGTAACAATCCTAAGATATAATCTAATTAATAGATGAAATTACTGTGGAGGAAGGGGTTCGAAATGAAGAAGAGTATGACACTTTTGATTATGATGTTATTTTTATTAATACCAACGGCTATTTTTGCAAACACAACTAGTGCAGAAGTATCCAAAGTTTCACCAATTCAGTTTGAAAAAGACGAATACGTTCGAATTACCCAACCAATTAAGGATAAAATGTCCGTATTTGATAAAGAGTTAAATGTAACGGGAGAAGCAAGATACAATGTAAAGATTACAATGCAATTATTTAGCAAAAAGGAAAATGATAGATTATATCCTCGCAGTGCTTACCGTACTTATGATTTAGACCCCATAGGTTTTAGCCAAACGTTTAACGAGCTAATAGAGTTACGTGAAGGGGATAATAAGATGAGACTTAATTATGACTATACAAACTCTGCTGGAGAATATATAGAAGGACGTATAGTAGTCTACGTCAATAGAAGAACAGAAGAGGAAAAAACAGCACTAAAGAACTTACGGATTGATACAACAGAGCAATTCACAAGCAGTGTGAAAAAGTAAATAGGATCCTTACTCTAGATAGTGGTGATAAAAATGGGTAGAAGAGAAATTAAAAATGTCGTCTTAATAATACTTATTACTCTGTCTATATGGCAAACTAGTAAACTATGGCTTGGCAATACGTCGAGCCTTAGTTTTTTTGCGTCTAACAATAAAAACACCACAGAGCAAATGGAGCCGGAATCTATATGGATAGTGCCAGGAGCACCAGGGACTTTAGTCTACCGCTTAGGAGAAGAAAATAGGGAGTACCAAAGTGTTAGAGATGAAATTGAAAAAAATATTAAGCTTTACTTGCAGACTAGTAAAGTAAAAGAAGTTAAGGTGTTAGACTGGGAAGAAACATTTCAAAAAAGAGGGATATTATATGAATACCCTATGCCCATAGAGTATGGTGAAATGATTGGCAGGAGTACAGGATCTGCACCTAAAAACAAAGTGGAAATACAAAATATCGATTATTTGTTTGTGCAATTGGCAGATGATTACCGGGGCCGGGCAAAGTGGCAATTAATATCATCTACTACTAACAAAGTAATTACTGTAGAAGTGCAAGGGCAATTTGAGAATATGAAGGCTTTTAATGATCTTTTAAGCGAAGAGGCTCTTTCTTATAAAGTAAAATATCAGCCAACTTTTAATATGGGTGGGTTCAGTAATAAGAACT
>CAZLPH010000301.1:0-2074 GCA_964561345.1 uncultured Candidatus Epulonipiscium sp. | reverse complement strand
CAGAACCTGCTTTTTCAACAGCTTCATGGTTATTCTTACCTGCAAAAAGATCCAAGTACCAAATCTGTGGCTTGCCTGGCATAAACATTTGAATCGCTCTTGCAAGCAATAGTTTTTTATCATCTTCACCAAGGGCACTATAATAGGTTGCATTTACTTGGTAATAGATATTCTTTTGGCCATGTAAGTTTTTAACATAACCACCACGTGAAACCACTAAATTAATCAGATTTTCAATTTGCTTATCTTCTAGTAGACCCTTTAAATCCAGTAATGGAATACCATCATGGCAGCCAAGCATATTAACAGTTTTAATACCCTTTTCTTGTATTTCTCCTATCCACTTGGTTAAAACTTTAGACGTCTTTCTTTCAAAAGCATCTAGTATTAATCCTGGTAAGAAAAAGTCATAGGTCATATAGCCATGGTCCGAAATTTTTTCATGAACCTTTTCTTCATATCTAGTATGGATTTCTGGTAATAGGGTTACACCATGTTTATCTGCCAAAATCTTTAATTTTGATAATAACTCCCATGTACCAGGCTCATTCAAAAAGTTTTTCTGTCCTGGCTCTTTTGGGGCATATGCAAATGCATCTAGGCGAACAATTTGAGCACCATAATCTGCTAATTTTTTAAGGGTATCATCATAAAATTCCCAAACCAGTGGAGATTTAATATTTAAATCCATTTGCCCCAGGTACTTACGCTTGGATTCAAGAAAGCTAATAATCTCTTCTTTTAAACCACTAAATTTCCCAAATTCAATCTCATCTGGTCTTATGTTGTCTAAAAGAGCAGCATTAACTAAATCAGTTAAGGCATGGGCTTTTTCATATTGAATAGCCAAAGCATCCATTAAATCTAAGGCATCCACCTGATCATATGAAACTTCTTGGTAAAAGGTATTCCAATAAGGAACTTCTGACCCATCTGGAAAACGGACATTTAAGATAGGTAAACCTGGTTTTCTAAAAAACATATCTTTAATAAGTTCTGGCTTTGGCTCAATGTACCCCTCTTGGGTCATTTTGCCATTCCCTTCCCAAAACCTATTCCAGTTAATAAAAAAATCTTTGTATTTGGAAGCTTCTCCATTGGCTATAATATCCTTAAACTCTTTTGATAAAACAGAGGCATGGTTCATAATAAAATCAAATTTAAAATCTATTCCTTGATTTTTAAGGGCTTCTAAATCATTTTTAGATGCCATCATTTCATTAAGCTCATAATCTATAACAGAAAATCCACGATCTAGGTCTGTGTTAAAGACACTTGGCAAAATGTAAAATGATGAGAAAACATCTTTAAATTCAGGTAATTTCAAACACTGGGCAATATCAGTCAAGGTACCACCAATGCTATCTGGATAAGCATTAAGCATAGCCCCAGCCGTTACTTTAGATTGGTTCATGGCTTGTAAGTACTCACTATACTCCATAACAGCGCCATCTTTCGAAACAATAATCTCTACCTTTTCAGCATTGGCATGTAGCTTCTCTTGCTCTAATTTTAACACCATTGCCGTAAATGGACTATCTGTTCCCCCATCCCTATTTCTCATCTTCCTATGAGTTAATGTTTCTTCTGGGGTACTGTTAAGTAAAATAGGTATATCTATCCCAACTAAATTAGGATTGTTACCATGTGTCCATTCAACAATAAGCACTCTTTTATCTTTAAAATCAATTGAATCATACCATAATTCTTCTTGTTCTCTCCCCATTCTTTTGAGCATAATATGGTCCGCACCTTTTTTAAACTTTGCTATAATCTCATTAAGCTCATCAAAGTCTATTTCATCCTTACTTCCTAAGTATCTATTAAGTCCTTGCTTTCCTGCCTCTTGATAAGTTTTTAGCCAGCCATATTTTTTTGTTAAATCTGGATTAGCATCCTGATCCTTTTCCTGAAGGCCAAAAAGAATTGCTTTTCTCTTATCCGAGAACTCACCTGCATCCACAAGTCCCTTAATGGCAGATACCCTAAAAACACGTAATCTTTCTGCATCGTTGTACCTTGGAATTCTTCTTGGATAGTTATCCCCAGATAGTATATAACTACCCACACCTAT
>CAZLPH010000300.1:0-2076 GCA_964561345.1 uncultured Candidatus Epulonipiscium sp. | reverse complement strand
CTAATCCCACTAAATATATAGAATCATCATTCTTTTTAATTTCTTCTATTTCATCTCTTAGTACAATTACACCTGCCTCAGTCAACTTCTTTTCTAATACTGAGTACTCCCTAGACCACATCTCATGGTTACCAACTACAAAATATGTGGGTGCAATATTTACAGCACCATTAATAAAATCCATGGCAATCTCTATATCTGTATTACGTGAATCTATCAAATCACCTGTAACCGCAATTATATCTGGCTGGATATCGTATATGATAGATAGCAAATCTTTTTGGTTTTTGCCAAATTCTTTATTATGTAGGTCTGATATATGAACTATTACTGTGTCACTGAACTTCTGTGGAATTAGTGCGTCCTCTATGGTATGGTTAGTAACTTCTATTGATGTGTTGTCCTGGTAAATGAGTATTACACCGATGATGAGTAAAATAGTAAATGTTAATATTGGTATCATTTTCCTATTATAGCGAGTTGTTTTAGATGTTTTAGTATATTTATTATTTGAAGGTTTACTAATATTGGTTTTTCTTTCTTTCATAAGTCCCCCTTGGTACCAGACACAGCATTACTAAATAAACAATTAACACTACAACAAGCTATCCACATACCTACCTAATTCCTTTTCATCTTCATACAACAATCCAGCTATTTTTACTAAATTAACAGGCTGTAGAGCTACTTGTCCAATTCTTACATTTGTAACAGGATTTTTTATATCAATCTTTTGAATAGCAGGCAAATCATTAACTGCTGGGTATATGATAGTAGCTGTTTTATTTCCTGTTCCACTAGTTGCGTATATGGCTAATTGGTAAAGCATATCTGAGGGAATTCTCTGTTCCCACAAATCCTTATACTTAGCATCCACAAGTTTTACAACTTTACCTTCATGCATAATTGCAAAGTCAGGTCTAGGTGTGGGTGATTTGAGTTTATGTGGGTTATACTCAGGATTATATAAAAACAAATCATGCAATCTAAATTGATTTCTTATAAAATATCGACTGCCATATTCATTTAGTAGTCTTCCTAATAATGTTTCAAAAAATAAATTCATATCAAAGAAATAGCCTCTTAGTGGTAGTTTTTTATCACTGTCTTCTAGTTCAATACTTTGAGATTCATACAAAATGCCAATTATCTCAATAGCTGGTTCATATCTTTTTGTTAGTCTATTAATATTAACTTTAGCAGATTGCAATGATGTTCTTGTAATTTTAATTGTGCCAACTTGGTCTTCTAGGTTGTTACATAGATTCTGTAGATCAATTTTCAAATTTGGGTCTGTTGTTAAAGTAATACCTAACCTTAAACCTGCTAATAATATTTGATTTAATAAACTATCTTCATTTCTATAAAAATATATACAGGGGAGTTTTTCTCTAACTATTCCACCTTGTCTTGCTATGTTATTAATATCAATCCTGCCTCTAGGTGAAAATAACTCTTCCTCTTTTTTTATATATTGTTTTTGTAATCCTTTATATAGTAAATCCGTTACTTCTAAGCAAAGTTCATATATTATTAGATCAAAAAATGTATAGTTGTTTATACTATGGCTAGATTTTTCCATCAGTTTCAAATTTCTCAATCTATAAGCATAGTTAAGCAATTGATATAAGGGCATTCCCTTGATTTTAGGATTAATATTGATTTGAAATCGGTCTATATTAATTCTACCTACATAGGAATTGGTTTTAATTTGTATACCTTCTCTAAGTTCTAAAATATTGATAATTCCTCTTTCAGATAGACCTTTTGCAATACTTCTAGAATCATCATTGCTAAAATAAGCATTTTCAATCAAACAGCTATCCCATTCCATTAAATCTATTGATTGCTTATACATTATTCATCACCGACTTGAATATCTTCATTAGCTTCTACAGAGTCTTCAGAATCCCCTTTATCATGCATAGTTAGCTCTTCTTCAAACACCTCAGATTCTTCTTCATCATTTAAGGCTAGGTCCTCTTCATCCTCTTCTATGTCCTCTCTAATTAAAGGATGTTGTGCTAGTAATGCTGTCACCAAGTCTGATATATCTGATGAATCAAATAGTTCTTT
>CAZLPH010000299.1:0-2085 GCA_964561345.1 uncultured Candidatus Epulonipiscium sp. | reverse complement strand
AGGGAAATAGACCTCAAGGAGACAGACCTGCATATCAGGGAAATAGACCTCAAGGTGGCCAGTATCAGAATAGAGGGGATGGCAACAGACCTTCTTACGGTAGTGGAGGACAAAGACCAAGCTATGGCAGTAATCAAGGTGGCAATAGACCTTATAACAATAATAGCCGTGACGGTGGCAGAGGCTTTGGAGGAGCAGCAGGAGATAGATTCAAAAATAATACTCCAAGTAAAGGCTTTACAACGGAAACTCCTATCAAGGATATAGAGAAGAAGCGTGAGGAAGATAAGAGACGCTTTAGCCAGGAGAAGGATAAACGCTCCAAAAAAGATTATATTCGTGATGATAGTCCAGTTGTAAATAAAGCAGGAAGATTTATTAAACCGGAGAAGAAAAAAGAAGATGTAGTAGAAGAAGTAATTAAAGTAATTGTATTACCAGAATTCTTAACAATTAAAGAACTTGCAGAAAAAATGAAGATGCAGCCTTCTGTGATTGTTAAAAAATTATTTTTAGAGGGTAAGATTGTTACTGTAAATAATGAAATTACTTATGAAGAAGCAGAAAATATTGCCATGGAATATGATATTTTATGCGAACCAGAAGTAAAAGTAGACGTAATCGAAGAACTCCTGAAGGAAGATGATGAGGAGGGGGGAGAACTAGTTGAAAGACCACCTGTAATCTGTGTTATGGGGCATGTTGATCATGGTAAAACCTCACTTTTGGATGCGATTCGTAAAACAAGCGTAACAGTAAGAGAAGCTGGTGGTATTACACAGCACATCGGTGCTTATACTGTTGATGTTGGTGGACGTAAAATTACATTTTTAGATACTCCTGGACATGAAGCGTTTACTGCTATGCGTATGCGTGGTGCAAAGTCAACAGACATTGCTATTTTAGTAGTTGCTGCAGATGATGGTGTTATGCCTCAGACTGTAGAAGCGATTAACCATGCGAAAGCAGCTGGTATTGAAATCATTGTTGCGGTGAATAAAGTAGATAAACCATCTGCAAACATTGATCGTGTAAAACAAGAATTAGCTGAGCATGAATTAGTACCAGAAGATTGGGGTGGAACGACTGTATTTGCTCCAGTTTCAGCTAAAAATGGCGATGGTATACAGCAGTTATTAGATATGATTCTTTTAACATCTGAAATATTAGAGTTAAAAGCAAATCCTAAGAGACATGCAAGAGGTCTTGTAATTGAAGGCGAATTAGATAAAGGACGTGGTCCGGTAGCTACCGTACTAGTTCAAAAAGGTACTTTACACATTGGTGATTTTATCTCTGCTGGTTCATGTCATGGTAAAGTTAGAGCCATGATTGATGATAGAGGCAAGAGAGTAAAGGAAGCAGGACCTTCTACTCCAGTAGAAATATTAGGACTATCAGATGTTCCTAGTGCAGGTGAAGTATTCATTGCTCATGACAATGATAAAACAGCTAAGAATTTTGCTGACACATATTTATCTCAAAATAAGGAAAAGATGATAGCAGACACGAAATCAAGAATGTCACTAGATGATTTATTCTCTCAAATCAAAGAAGGTAATTTGAAAGAATTAAATCTGATTGTAAAAGCAGATGTTCAAGGTAGTGTTGAGGCGGTGAAACAATCTCTATTAAGATTGTCTAATGAAGAAGTAGTAGTAAAATGCATTCATGGTGGTGTTGGTGCAATCAACGAATCTGATGTTATGCTTGCAAGTGCTTCTAGTGCAATTATTATTGGCTTTAATGTTCGACCAGACGTTACTGCAAAAGCTATTTCAGAGCGTGAAGGTGTAGATATTCGCCTTTATAAGGTTATCTATCAGGCAATTGAAGATATAGAAGCGGCAATGAAGGGAATGTTAGATCCTGTATATGAAGAAAAGATAATTGGCCATGCAGAAATTCGTCAAATCTTTAAAGCGTCAGCTATTGGTAATATTGCAGGCTCTTATGTACTTGATGGAATGTTCCAAAGAGGATGTAAGGTAAGAATTACTCGTGAAGGCAAGCAGATCTATGAAGGCGATTTAGCATCACTTAAGAGATTTAAAGATGATGTAAAAGAAGTAAAAACTGGATTTG
>CAZLPH010000298.1:0-2097 GCA_964561345.1 uncultured Candidatus Epulonipiscium sp. | reverse complement strand
TAACAATATGCTTTCTTTTTTGTTCTTGCATGAAGAACATTGCTTTGTGCTGGGGGAAGATTATCTTCAAGCATCTTATTATATACATTTTCTATACTTTCAACACCCACTACTTTTTCAAATAAGTTGTCATACTTTATCTTTTTACCCATTTTATTCACCTCTACATATCTATATTAAAAACAAAATAAAAAGCTGAGACTAGTCTCAGCTTTTTATTTTCGACACACCTGGTTTTCCCTGCTAAGGTACTAAGCATTGTGCCATTATTTATGTGTTTACACCACCGTGTGGTGAAGGAATTGAGCTCTCTTGAATTAGTTATCAAGCGTTGTTATTAAAGCCTTAACCTTAATAATCATGTTAATATACCTGAATAATCCAGGACTGGCCGCCAGCCGCGGTTAGCGTGCGTATTGTTGCTATTATTGTTGTTCGAGTTAGAAACCCCATTGTTACCACGATTGACCCGGCAGAACGATTTTGCAGCTTAATCCCTACATTCTTACAATATCACTTTTTAACACTGGATCTTATATATGAAGTTAACATTCTACTTACATTAGTTAATTCTTCTGACACACTCTTGTAGAATCCCTTACTTATATATTTTTCACTATAAGCTACAGTAATTGCTAACTTTATGTTTTGCAATTCACTTTCTGCTTCTTGTGCATATTCTAATCTTTTAGATTTAACTTTGCTTGCACGACTTACATAATTAAGATAGTTGAAAAAGTATTTTTTAATGTCTGAAGTTAAAGAATATCTTTCAAACTTTGGAAAGTTTTTCAATACAGGATATATTCTTTTTATAAGTAAATCTGACATTCTCATATATATTTCTAAATTGGATTCATAATTAAAATCATTATTTTTAATTTTAAAGCACATCTTTCTTTTTTATGTTTTTTATTTTATTAGATGCTATAGCAAATGGGCGCACCTTCACCTGCGTTCAGGCTAAGCGCCCAAAACCTAGGGAGAACCAGGGGAATTAGTCAGGGACTAATTCAAGAGCTGGCCGCCAGCCGCGGTGAGCGTGCGTATTATTGCTAATATGGTAGTTCGAGTAAGAAACCCCAAGGCCACCACGATTGACCCGGTAACCATTTGGATAACTAGTGTGTGTATACGTTGATGTCTCCTGTGTCCATGAAAGAGACCCATTTCCATGATTGTAATGAGTTAATAGATCTGCATCTGTGTACATTCCACCATTAGTTCCTAAATTATGGGATATGGGAACAATATCATTTTCAACATATTGAGGGTAAGCCCAGTTTTTATTGATAGCTCGTTGATGAATAGGTAACATCATTTTATTCCATTCAGAACCTTGAGCATCTCTGTCTCCAATAGTTTTTGCTGGGTTATTAGTGGCTCCGCTAAGCAGTCTAACTATATATTTTTGCCCATTAATAGTCACAGATGCACTTTGGTCTATATTTTTATTAGGAGGATTATATTCATTTTTATGATTAGGAGTCCCAGTTCCATAGACCGCTCCAACATTATAAATTTGGTCCCAACTGATAGAATGTCTCAAAGGTTTTTTAGCCACAAATATAGTCGACTCAAGCTTACCAGTCGCCTCATTATGTTTAGTAAACTTCAACCATGGCTCTTCCGAATATTGAGCAGTACCAGCAGTTAGTCCAATTTCGGTTGCGAGATTGGTTCCAGTAATAAAGTCTTCAGCAGCAACTTCACCATGGAATCTATATTCCCCTTCTTGGTCAGAAATATCTACAGATTTACTTGGTTGTGGGCCTGGTATAACAATTTCATCGTTATCATTGTCATTATTGTCATTATTATCTTCCGATTGTTCTGGGTTAGCCCCAACATCTTCAATCACATGATTTCCCATTGAGGAGGTAATGAATATGTGGTCTTTTAAATTAATAGAGCTAACTGGTTGTTTTATATTCCCTTCATTATTCACAGAGTCAAATTTCCCTGTGAACTTATCTTTTAATATATCTATAGGGTCAATAGTAGGTTCACCTGCAACTTCATTATATGCAAAGGCGTAATTGCCTACTTCAATTACTGAATTTGGAATTACAGCACGTATTAATTGATTACCGGCGA
>CAZLPH010000297.1:0-2100 GCA_964561345.1 uncultured Candidatus Epulonipiscium sp. | reverse complement strand
CATTGAATTTAATCCTCCTTGAAGTATAAGTTAGAACATAAAATTTTTAGTTTTTTGCTGAAACTTTATTAAGTTTATTTATTTCCCTATTTTTCTAGAGTTTTGCATAAGATCAAAAACCTTAAAGTTTAAAAATGATTTTAATTCTTTTGTTAGATTATCTATGTCATCTTCTGAAATCTCATATTCTCCTTTACTACCTTTTAAAACCATATACCCATCTTCTTCATCATAAATGACTTTATATCCAAGTAAAGCTAATTGCATTTCCATAAAATATTCGAAGCTTCTTTTAACTTCTGGAGTTTCATCCCAATCCATTAAATAGCTAGGACTTAGATTAAGAGCATCGGCTAAATCCTTTATTTTATCCTTTCCTACATTTTTAATTTCTCCACTTTCATATCTTTGTATTGTAGGTGCAGTTACGCCAACAAGCTTTGCAATATCTTCTAATGTTAACCCCAGTTCTAAACGACGTTTTTTTATTTTATCTTTAAAATCCATGTATTCACCAGCTTTCTGTATAAGTCTAATTAGTTATATTATACAATTAATTTTGCGTACTTGCAAGATTGATATGAGAATATGTAATAAAACTTGCGTTTACGTATTGACAAACAAAGAAAGATAACATATACTAATATTACGCAAACGCAAAATAGGGGGTGATCTTATGTTTGATTATAGAAAATTTAAAGCAGAATTAATTATAAAGGGTAAAAATATGAAGGACATAGCTAATGTTCTTGGTATTAACGAAGCCACATTATACAGAAAGCTTAATGGTAAGAGTGATTTTTATAGAAGGGAGATACAGCTTATTTGTAACTACCTGGATATAGAAGACCCTAGTGATATTTTTTTTAACTTATAAATTGCGTATACGCAAAATAGTAGTAAGGAGTAGATGGAATTGATAGAAGCTAATAAAAAGCAGGAAAAGATACTAAATCATGATTCTCTTCTTACCATAGCAGTAGGAAGAAGTAGGAAAGAGATGAACTGGAAAAACAAAGAAACACTCTGGTCTGATTTTGTAGAAAGGTTAAGCCAGACAATTAGGACTCATGAAAGCTATGAAGAATATAAGAAAATGTCAAAGTCTAAAAAGGATGAAGTAAAAGATGTAGGCGGCTTTGTAGGGGGAACTTTAAAAGACGGAAGAAGAAAAGCTGACAATGTAGGCTGGAGACAAATTGTAACATTAGATGCTGACTTTGTTAAAGGAGACCTTTGGGCAGGGGTTGAGACTATGTTTGGATATGGTTGTTGTATGTATTCAACTCATAGCCACACAACTTCAAATCCTAGACTTAGACTTGTAATTCCTCTTAAAAGAGCTATAACTCCAGATGAATATGGTGCAGTTTCAAGAAGGATAGCAGCTGACCTTGGTATAGATTTCTTTGATGATACAACCTACCAACCCCATAGACTAATGTACTGGCCCAGCACTTCAAGTGACGGAGAATATGTATTTAAAGTATTAGATGAAGAGTGGATAGATCCAGATAATGTTTTAGGAAGATATGAAAACTGGAGGGATTCATCTTACTGGCCAGAGAGTTCAAGAAGTAAAACGGATAGGAAAAAACAAGCAGATAGGCAAGGAAATCCTAGGGAAAAGAATGGAATAGTAGGAGCCTTTTGTAGAACCTACGATGTTACAGATGTAATAGGAAAATATTTAAAAGATATCTATACACCCTGTTCTGACCCTAATAGATACACCTATACTGAAGGGAGCTCAGCTGGCGGACTTATCATTTATGGAGATGGAGACTTTGCATATTCCCATCATGGAACAGATCCAATCTCAGGAAAGCTTTGTAATGCTTTTGACCTAGTAAGGCTTCACCAGTTTGGAGCCCTAGATGAGGATGCAAAAGACGGAACACCAATAAATAAGATGCCCTCATATCTAGCAATGCAGGAACTTGCAATTGAAGATAAGGAAGTAAAAAGATTAATTGTAAATGAAAAGATAGAAAGTGCTGAGCATGACTTTACCGATGAAGACTGGCAGACAAGCCTTGAAATTAATAAAAGTGGTCCAATATTCATTGTTTTTCAATTGAATTGTGGTCCACTATTTTT
>CAZLPH010000296.1:0-2107 GCA_964561345.1 uncultured Candidatus Epulonipiscium sp. | reverse complement strand
AAACGAAATTAGACATATTGATATTCACGTGTTTAACCAAAGTGACGTTGTAACACTAACAGTGCCAATCCACTTTACAGGTATGGATGACTTAATGGTTAAGAGATTCGTAGTTGGAACACTTATGAATGAGATTGAAGTTACAGGGCCAGCGATAGAAATACCGCAATCCTTAACATTAGATCTATCAGATAAGACAGCAGGAGATGTTATTACTGTTGCTGACCTAAATATCAATGAAGAGCTTAAGTTATCAGGAGAGCTTACAGATACTTTAGTAACAATTTCAGAAGCAACTGAGGAACCAGAAGAAGAAACAGAAGAAACATCAGTAGAGCCAGAAGTAATTGATGAGGCAACAGAAGAATAATAATATCAATCTGAGTTGCTACCATAGTAATTTCAAGGGAGTCATGATTTTAGCCGGTAATATTAAGGCAAAGGTTATGACTTTTTTTGTGTCTAAAATCACTAGTATTAAAGCATTAAGCACAGTATAATAGGAGTAATATAAGGTGTAGGAGGCAGAATAATGAAGCAGATCTTGAAGATTACATTGGTGATGGTTGTTATTATATTAGGACTAGGAACAGAAATTATTGCAAGAGAACCCATTAAGCTTGTGGTAGATGGACGGACATTAGTTTTAGACCAACCACCAGTTACAGAAGATGACCATATACTTTTGCCCCTAAGAGAAACCTTTGAAGCCTTAGGGGCAGAGGTAGACTGGGATAATCACACCCAAATCGTTACAGCTATAAAGGATAACTTGGTATTAAAGTTACAAATAGGCAAACAGCAAGCATCCCTTAATAATAAAGAAATCTCTATGGATGTAGCAGGGAAGAAGATTAATGGTAGGGCCATGGTGCCAATTAGATTTGTATCTGAAAATCTTGGTGTAAAAGTAACTTGGGATGGCAAGAACAAAAAAGTCGCCATTACCACAGATAGTGCTAGGCGGTATAGAAATACGAATCTAAAAGATGATTTTATAGAAATTACAGCTCAAGGGGATCATAAACTGACCATAAAGGGAAAAACATTATCTAATAATCGCTATATAGTAGTAGAAGTTTTAGATAGCAAGGAAAAGGATCACCTTAACAAGCATAGTAAAATTAGGGGAGATAGAACTTTTAAGCAAGAATATGACGTAAATCTCAATGAAGGGGTATATACCATCAATGTTTATATGAATGATAAAGAGTATGGGTCATACCAAGGGGTGTATATAGGTATTAATATGCACAAAACAAAAGCAGGAATTATTTTTGAGGACTCCCCGGTATATGAAAGTAACCTGGAATACTTGGGTCATAATAATAAGGTATCATCATTAGATCTAAATTTAGATGGGTTCTCCCAGAAGGATAAAATGAGATTGTTAGAACTAGCAACACGCATTACAAAAAATAAGCAAACAGACTATGATAAGACACTAGCTGTTTCAGAGTGGGTATCTCAAAATATCTATTATGATCTAGATGCATTTAATGCTCGTACATTTGGCAAAACAGATGCTATTGGAACATTAGATGAAAGGCGGTCAATATGCCAAGGGTATGCAGCCCTTACCATGGCTTTGCTAAGATCTATTGGAATACCGACAAAGTTGGTTTTTGGTTACGCATTGGGGGTTGATCCAGGTAGTGATACTTGGGAAGAGGCTAATGATAGGAGGCCTAACCATGTTTGGAATGAGGTCTTTATTGATAGTAGATGGATTATAGTTGATACAACCTGGAATTCTAAAAACAGATATGAAAAGGGCAAGTATATAGAAGGGAATGCAATATATAGCTATTTTGACCCATCTATAAAGGCCTTCTCCAGTACGCATAAGATTACAAATAGATAGTAATTAATAAGTTTTAAAAAACAGTTGACAAGGGAGGGCAAACAGTATAGTATTAGTTCTTGTCGTCACAGATATAGATTCAGCCAACAACTTAAAGACAAAAGAAAACTTCTAAAAAAAGATGTTGACAAGTAGTTTGATAGTGTGATACAATAATAGAGTACCTGTCTCACAGGGAATAATTTAAATTGAACTTTGAAAACAAAATAGCAACAGCAAGAATTCAGTCAATCAAATCAAGCT
>CAZLPH010000295.1:1471-2118 GCA_964561345.1 uncultured Candidatus Epulonipiscium sp. | reverse complement strand
ATATGATCTCTTCAATGTTTTTACTTTCTAAGAAGGATAAAAAGGTATTTACATCATATGTAGATACAGATGTTATAGCAGTTGGGGACAAGATGGTTTTTGTAGAATCTAATGAGGATACTAAAAAGTATTTTAAACTAATTCCTCCTCATATGTATGGTCCACCAGAGAAAGCTTATTTTACTGAAACCACTGATACACCTGGGGTTACGAAATACTCATATGGTAGGGGAAAGTCTATCTATATACCTTTCCTGCCTGGAGCTTTTTATAACAAAGGGGGACATAGCAATACATTCCACTTTATGAAAGATATATTGACAAATATGTGTCAGATTATGTCCATAGGAGAAGATGTAAATCCCATGGTGGAGATAAGTTTATCAGAGAAAGAAAACGGAGATTTATTTGTTCAGTTTGTAAATAACAGTGGTTGTTTCTCCCTAAGTTTCTTTGATCCTATTCCTATATATAACTCTAAAGTAAGTATAGAAAGTAATAACAAACCTAAATCAGCTATTAGTATAAGAACTGGCAATAGTATAGAATTAAAGTATGAAGATTCAATCATTTATATGGTTTTAGATAAATTAGAAGATTATGATGCTATAATGATAGAATTTTAATAAATGTGGATTAAGCAAGTA
>CAZLPH010000295.1:0-1461 GCA_964561345.1 uncultured Candidatus Epulonipiscium sp. | reverse complement strand
GCAGGAACTGGTAATAGTAAGGAAGGAGTATATAATGAAAGAGAGTATTCACAAGTATTTTGATGTTGGGACAATTTTATGGATGAGTTATCCACCCGCAAGATATGATTATAAAGAAACATTAAATAAGGTGTTAATAGATGATTATTTTACTGCAATCGAGATTACACAGATTAAGGATGATGAGCTTAGGGCTGAAACTAAGGAATTGTTAGAACAGTCTCATATAAGAGTTTGTTATGGTGCGCAACCTCGCCTTTTATCAACAGGGCTTAATCCAAACGATATTGATGAGGAAGGCCGTAAGAAAGCAGAGGCAACTCTTATAGAAGCAGTTGACGAGGCAGAATATTTAGGTGCTAAGGGTATTGCTTTCTTAGCCGGTAAATGGGAAGATAAAACTAAGGATAAAGCTTACGATCAACTACTAAAAACAACAATCAATGTCAGTAGTTATGCAGCAAAAAAAGGTATGTCAGTAAACCTTGAAGTTTTTGACTATGATATGGATAAAGCGGCTTTGATAGGCCCGGCTCCATATGCTGCAAAGTTTGCAGCTGATGTTAGGAATGTATGTAGCAATTTTGGTTTATTAGTTGATTTATCACATTTTCCAACAACCTATGAGACAAGCAGGTTTGTAATACAAACTCTAAAACCTTATATAACACATTTTCATATAGGAAATGCAGTTGTAAAACCAGGATTTGACGCTTATGGAGATAAACATCCTAGATTTGGTTTTCCTAATAGTGCTAACGATACACCTGAGTTGTTAGACTTTTTTAGAATATTAAAGGAAGAAGGATTCTTTAGAGCTAATGACCCTTATGTACTTTCTATAGAAGTGACCTTGCAAGATGGTGAAGATGGAGATATTGTCTTGGCTAATACGAAGAGAGTTATAAATCGTGCATGGGCTTTACTTGAAGATTAATTTGAAAGGAATGAATGCCAATGAAGAAAATTGTTGTTTTAGATGGATACACTTTAAACCCAGGGGATATAAGTTGGGATGAGCTTGGAGAATTAGGAGATATTACAGTATATGATCGTACTCCAGCAGACCTTGTAGTTGAAAGAATTGGGGATGCAGAAATAATATTTACTAATAAAACACAGATTACAGAAGATATAATGCTTCAGTGTCCAGGTATTAAATATATAGGAGTTTTAGCAACAGGCTATAATGTTGTTGATGTTGAAGCGGCAAAAAGAAGGAATATAGTTGTAACTAATGTACCTACTTATGGAACAGATGCTGTTAGTCAGTTTACAATAGCCCTATTATTGGAGTTGTGTCATCGTATTGGTGCACATTCCGATAGTGTAAAGCAAGGAGATTGGACAAAGAGTGAAGATTTTTGTTATTGGAATTATCCACTAATAGAGCTTTCTGGAAAAACTATGGGTATTATCGGTTTTGGCAAGATAGGTCAAGGAACAGCTAAAATAGCACAG
>CAZLPH010000294.1:0-2147 GCA_964561345.1 uncultured Candidatus Epulonipiscium sp. | reverse complement strand
CCAAGAATATGAAGATGAAACAGGTGTAGAAGTAGAGGTTTGGGGAACAACAGGAGATGACTTCTTACAACAATTAAAAATGAAACTTAGTAACGACCAAGGGCCAACCATATTTTCACTAGCACCAGGAGCTGAGTCAGAGGATTTAAATAACTACTTAGCTGATTTAAGCAGTTTATCTTTTATTAATGATATTGCAGAAAACATGGCTGATGTAATAGATGGAAAAACTTATGGCATTCCTTATACAGTAGAAGGATTTGGTGTTGTTTACAATAAAGACTTAATAGATGCTTCGGCTGTTAATAATACAGATGCCTTCATTACTATGCTAAAAGATCAAAAAGCAGCAGGTGTTAATGGCTTTAGCTTGTCTCAGGAGAGTTACTTCTTGATTGGACATATTTTAAATACGCCTTTTGCACTTCAAGCAGATCCAGTAGATTATATTGAAAAGTTAATGGCTGGAGAAGTTACAATGCAAGATACGGCTGAGTTCCAAGAGTTTGCCAGTGTAATGGAAGCTGTTAGAGAGCATACAAAAAATCCATTAGAAGTGAACTACGATAAAGAAACAGGAGATTTTGCAACAGGAAAATCCGCATCCATTCATCAAGGAAATTGGAGTTACGGTATGTTTACTGATTATGATGTAGACTTTGAAATGGGAATGATGCCACTTCCAATTAGCGGTAATGACAAAATTGCTGTTAGTGTGCCAACATGTTGGTATGTAAATTCACAAGTATCTGACGCTGAAGTTGAAGCAGGTAAGGATTTCTTAGAGTGGATGTATACAAGTGAAACAGGACAAAGATACTTAACAGAAGAATTTGGCTTTATTCCGGTGCTTAAGACCATGAAGAGTGAAGAGTTAGACCCACTTTCACAGTCAGTTGCAGATTTCACGGCAGAAGGTAAAACCATTGGGTGGCCTATGAGTTATTGGCCAGCAGGTATCGTAGATGTTCATTTAGTGCCTGTAGCAACAAAGTTTTTTACAACAGAGATGACAGGAGAAGAATTTCTAGAAGAGCTTAGTGAGGCTTTTGTAGAAGCAAGCAAATAATAGTTGATCAATAATACTTATAAATCTAATATCTCTTAATAAGTTATTTAAGGAGATATTAGATTTTTTTATTAAGGAGGAAAAGGTGTGAAAAAAAGAAGTGACAAAGCATGGTATGCCTTATTTGTACTACCGCTTGTATTCATATTTACAACAGTGGTAATTATCCCTTTTATTATGGGAATTGGTTATTCATTTTATTCTTGGGATGGCATGGGGCTTAGTCCAAAGGTCTTTGTAGGCCTAGATAATTACATGAAGATATTTTCAGATAAGAGATTTCTTGCTTCGGCAACCCATACCATTACATTTACCCTAATTGCTATAACTGCTATTAATCTTTTGGGTTTAATATTTGCCTTAATAGTAACAAGTAAACTTAAAGTAAGAAATTTAGCAAGAACCATGTTATTTATGCCCTACCTAATAGGTGGATTAATCTTAGGTTATATCTGGAAATTTATATTTACAGATGCATTTGCTACAATTGGTGAGATGACAGGACTGACTGGTATCTTTTTCAACTGGTTATTAGATTATAAATTAGCCTTAGTGGCAATTGTTGTTGTAGCGACATGGCAAATGGCAGGTTATATTATGATTATTTATATTACGGGGATTCAAGCAATACCTGATGATGTTCTTGAAGCAGCTCAAGTAGACGGGGCGGATTTTTGGCAGACCTTATTTAAAATCAAGTTTCCATTAATGATGCCAGCTTTTACAATTTGTTTATTTATGACATTATCAAATTGCTTTAAGATTTTTGATGTTAACTTATCCTTAACAGGTGGTGGCCCTAGTAATGCCACAGAAATGTTTGCTATGAATATTTACAATGAGATTTTTTCTCTTAATAATTATGGCTACGGCCAGGCTAAGGCGATTGTGTTTTTTGTAGTGGTAGCATTTATAACCCTAATTCAGGTGTCCATTACTAAGAAAAAGGAGGTGTCAATGTAATGAAAAGAGCAGGGAAAATTATAGTAGAAGGATTGTTTTTAACATTTTGTATAGGTTATTTATTTCCGATTTTTATTGTGATAGTGAACTCATTTAAAAACAGGGCTGAGCTATA
>CAZLPH010000293.1:0-2172 GCA_964561345.1 uncultured Candidatus Epulonipiscium sp. | reverse complement strand
TCAATTTATTTAATGGCCAAATATCACTACTCCCGGGTCATTTATAATCTTTACCCCATTAATACGCCTTACTCTTGGGGTAAAAGCATTTTTTGCCCTTGGCATAGGGTCTACTCCCAATTTGAGGTAATTCAAACTTATTAGTATTATGGGCTTGTGCACAAATAAATTGTAACAGTCGACTGGGAAAGGTTAAGATGAATCCCAAAATTTTAGGACTCATAAGAGACTACCAGACAGAACACAATGAAGAAGACCTGATTGCTTTATGGGAGGCATTTCGCCCCCTAGTGATTAATATGAGCAGAAGATTTCATGTCCCAATGGATCAACAGGCTGATGTATACCAAGATGCTTTCCTCCTGCTTATAGAATGCGCCAAATCCTATTCCCTCTCCCAGCAGATGCCTTTTGAGGGATATTATAAGATGTATTTGCAGTTTCACTTTCTAAACCGAACACGCAAAACAATTGAACTACTCGTGGTAGACCATAATTGGTCTAATGGTATTAGTATGACAGACTATATGGCGGGCACCATGGTCAATACCCATGAACAAGCAGAGAAAAATGAGACCTGTGAAAAATTAGAAGAGGCTCTAGAGGCTTTAACCAACAAGCAAAGACAGGCAGTGAGCCTATTTTACTTAAAGGGCCTTCCTTTGGCTAAGATAGCAGATCAGATGGGCTGCTCTTATGGTGTGGCTTATAAGCACAAGCGTGCTGGCCTAATTAATATGAGAACACACTTGGAAGGCAGTGGCAAGAAGCTGCCAGAATAGTTTCAGACTTGTGTAGAATGTGATCCTAATGATACGAACATGTGTTGCCTTTTTCAGCTTTATGAGGTATTATATTAATGGTTGGTAAATTATTACAAATAAGGAGATGTTACTATGAGAGAAATTCTAATGAATAATGAAGACTTTGTTAATTACTCGCGTTATATTTCAGCTATTTTACCTGAGTATGATAAAAATGGCAACAATATTTGTAACATTATTTATGAAAATGGGGAAATTGAAATAATTATAATGACACTAGAGAAGTTTTTGACCCACTGGGCCTATTCTTTTAATATGCTCCTAGCCTCTCAGCGCATGTGGGCCCGGACTGAACTACATATTAAAAACCGAGTCCCCCTTGTCATGAATGAGGATATTGTCCTGTTTCCAATTAAAACCCGAAAGACAGTAGGGCCAAAAGATGGATGCTGTGGCTATATTAATAAAATCAACCAGGCAAAACAGCTTAAACTTACCTATAAGCATCAGTTTATGATTCAGCAAAAAATTTATAATAATCCTCTATATGAGAAAAGCTATAAAGATGCTATCGGTAATATTTAAACCCAAAGCTCCCCTTATACGACATGTATGAGGGGAGCTTTGGAATTTGAATATAATTTTTATCAGCTATAATAGCAATTTGTAACACTTGATTAAATGCTTATCATACTGTAACTTTCATTCCTTGCATACAAGCCTTTATTCCAGAGTATCTGATTTAGCTCATCAATGCTCTCGCTCTTAAAATACCTTAGGTCAATAATATCCGTCTGCCTAAAATTAAAGGACATAAAAGCTGAAAAAGGCAGGCCAAAGGAATCTTGTATAATCAGCACTTTACCCTCATCTACCTTCTTATTTGTAATAGAAACCAGAGGCCAATCTCCCCCAGAGTAGACGGCATACCGATTAGCCCTTATGTCCTTAGCCTTAATTAAATCTTCTCTTACAATGGTCTCCTCAAAACTACCCACTTTTCTACTGTCTAAACTGCCATCACCATTGTATATCTCAACCTCATAGCTAGTATCAAACTTAGGAATAAAATACTCAAGTTAACTGTAGTATTATATAACTTATTTTTCCCTATTATATTGCAAATAACGACAAAACAGCCCTAGACTTATCGCACCAAGGCTATCCCATTTTTCATTTATTCCACCACACACTCAACTTCCGTCCCATCCAGGAAGTTTACAATTACTTTCTCCAACAATTCCAATAAACTCTTTAGCCTTCCACTTCTTTATAAAGTGTTTTTTATTTTCCACCAGGACATTGAAGCTGCTCACAAAGGCTTTAAACAATACTTCCTCGTCTTTGGTGTAACCTAAAAACTTCTTATGGTTGACCTGAACCTTCCCCTGCTCAAACCTTCTTCTAA
>CAZLPH010000292.1:0-2180 GCA_964561345.1 uncultured Candidatus Epulonipiscium sp. | reverse complement strand
CACCCATTAGGGCACGGTTAGCGTCATCATTCTCAAGGAATGGAATCATAGCTGTTGCAACAGATACAATCTGCTTTGGTGATACGTCTATTAAGTCAATATCTGTATAGTCAAACTCTAAAGTCTCTTCTTTACGTCTACCTTTAACCTTCTTATTAACAAACTCTCCGTTTGGCTTAAGGGGTTCGTCGGCTTGACCCACTGTGTAATTCTCTTCCTCATCAGCCGTTACATATAACACCTGATCTGTTACTCTTGGCTCATCCCCACTCTTGTCAACCTTACGATAAGGCGTCTCAATAAAGCCGTATTCATTAATACGAGCAAATGTTGCCAAAGAGTTAATTAACCCGATGTTAGGACCTTCCGGTGTCTCAATTGGACACATCCTACCATAATGGGAGTGATGGACGTCACGAACCTCGAAACCAGCCCTTTCACGTGAGAGACCACCAGGCCCTAAGGCAGATAAACGTCTCTTATGTGTTAGTTCTGCAAGGGGATTGTTTTGATCCATAAACTGAGACAACTGGGAGCTACCAAAGAACTCTTTGATAGCAGCCGAAACAGGGCGAATATTAATAAGCGCCTGAGGTGTCACAAGGTCTGTATCTTGTACGGTCATTCTCTCACGAACAACACGCTCCATACGAGAGAGCCCAATTCTGAATTGGTTTTGGAAAAGCTCTCCAACCGCACGAATTCTACGGTTACCTAAATGGTCAATATCGTCTTTATTACCCATTCCATACTCTAAATGGATATTGTAGTTAATAGATGAAAAAATATCATCTAAAGTAATATGCTTTGGCATAAGTCTGTGTAATTCTTGAGGAAGAATCTCAATTAGTTCATCCATATCAGGATAACTATTGATAAGTTCTTCGAGTACAGGGTAGTATACCTTATCCCTAATCCCTAGCGCCTCTGCATCTATATCTATATGATCCGTAATTTCTACGGCTCTATTACTTAACACCTTAACATTTCTCTCAACACCAGGAACCCTAATCCAAACATGAGGAACACCTGTATTTTGGATCGTTGTGGCAAGATCTAAGCTCACCCTTGTTCCTTCTTCTGCAATAATCTCTCCCGTTGACACGTTAATAACGTCTTCTCCTAGTTCAAAACCAGTAATACGGTTGTGAAGGGAAAGTTTCTTATTAAACTTATAACGACCTACTCTTGCAAGGTCATATCTTTTTGCATCAAAAAACATGTTCTTAAGTAGTGTCTCAGCACTATCTATTGTTGGGGGTTCTCCTGGACGAATTCTTTTATATATATCAATAAGTCCCTCTTCATAAGAAGTCGTTGTATCCTTTTCAAGTGTGGCAAGAATTTTAGGTTCTTCGCCAAATAATTCGAGTATTTCTGCATCTGTACCAATGCCAAATGCACGAATTAGAACAGTTACAGGTATTTTACGTGTTCTGTCTACTCGCACACTAAAAATATCGTTCGAATCTGTTTCGTATTCTAACCAAGCACCACGATTTGGGATAACTGTGGCTGAATATAATTCTTTTCCTATTTTATCAAATGCAATCTTATAGTAGATACAGGGTGAGCGTACTAACTGGCTTACAATAACTCTCTCTGATCCATTAATAATAAATGTTCCATTCGTCGTCATAATTGGGAAATCCCCCATGAAAACTTCACTTTCCATGGTTTCGCCAGATTCTTTATTGTGCAGTCTTATCTTGGCCCTAAGAGCTGTTGCATAAGTTGCATCTCTTTCCTTACATTCATCAATGGAATACTTAGGTTCACTATCAAATGAAAACCCTACGAATTCTAAAACCAGATTACCATTAAAGTCGACAATAGGTGAAATATCGTTAAATACTTCCTTCAAACCTTCATCCAAGAACCAATTATATGAATTCTCTTGGATCTCAATTAGATTTGGTATGTCCAATACTTCTTCTGCCACACCATAGCTCATTCGAACTGCTTTGCCCAGTGAAATAGGGCGAATTTTGCTCTTTTCCATTGTACTACCACCCCTTGCATTATTTATCCGTTAGCAATATGCATTTAACAAGTGAATTTGTCAAATTTGCGAATATGTATTGTCAATATTATGGTCATATGCTATAATATTGCAAAGCACATCATTACATATTGGCGCATTTTATAATGCTATCAGAAACCAAAGGACATGTCAATGC
>CAZLPH010000291.1:0-2203 GCA_964561345.1 uncultured Candidatus Epulonipiscium sp. | reverse complement strand
TCAGTATATCTGGGAGCCCTTCATACGTAAGTGAGCCTTTTACTATAAAAAATATCTCTGTTAAGAGCGAGGGATATGAATACGAACCGCCTGTGCCATATCCAGAGCATCCTTCCCATATCCATAGTTTAAATGATTTTGATGTGGTGAGTTCGGTTGATGGAAGGAATTATTTTGCAATAAAAGACTTAACACCAAAACCATACCCATTAGTTGGAAATGACCATGAGTACACATATAGCTTAAAACCAAATACAACATACATAATAAGAACTTGGAATACAAAAGGTGCTTCCTTCAGGGTCAACGGATTAACTGTTAGCTATTCTACTACTGGAGATAAAGGATATAAAGTAACAACCGATAGTTCTGGAGTATTAAGAATAGGTTTATATGCAAGTTCTGGTGAGACAGACCAATTCATAAATGGCTCTGCTAAATTAAAATTAGAAGAAGGTAATATTGCAACAAACTGGATACCTGCTCCAGAAGACATCACAGAAAATGACAACCATCTACTCATTGATAAAATCAACCTTTTATTAGATGAACCGTTAAGAAGTGTTGGTGATGTAAAGGATAGACTATTTAGGGATAGCGATGGGTTATGGAAAGTTGAGCGGAATGTTAAAGAAGCTGTCTTAACCAGCGGATTTTTAAAATATGGCGGACCAAGCTATAAAGAAGAGAATAACTATACTACATTTCAAATATCTATTCCTGGCAAAAAACTGGGTTTTAATACTTCTCGTATGTCTCACTTGAAAAACTTGGACAAAAAAGCTCAATGGGATTCTCCTAGAGAAACAGGATACACGGACCATGGAAGTATCAGTAATATTTATTTATACATGCCAAATGATATATTAGGGTTAGACTTTAATGAACCTAATACAACTGCTAATCCAAAAATGAATAGCTGGGCAGCAAATAACCCTATTACTTTACATTATATATTAGATGCATCAACCATTGAAACTCTAGACCAAGAACTTCAAGACAAGCTCAATAACCTACGCTCATTCCAAGATTCAAACTATATTTACACAATCAGCAATAATGAAGGAGTACCTGAAGATGTGAAGCCAATGATTCATGCAACCTTTAAGTCAGAACATTACGGTGAATTAGCAAAAGACGGATTAGTTTATCCAGATGACATAACACACTTGACAACGCAAGTCAAATATGGTACAATGGTAGTATCGGAATTAATAGAAGGAGGTGGTGCATATGGCGATTCTACAACGAGGGTCTAGGTTTAATGATGGCAAGTTAATCGCTAGTCAAGAATATGTAGATGACCATAGCAATAAGAAAGACAACCCTCACTCAGTTACAAAATCTCAAGTTGGATTAGGGTCTGTTCAAAACTATGGCATAGCCACAAAAGCTGAGGCCGAAAGTGGGTCTGCTAATAATAAATATATAACACCATTAAGAGCAAAGGAAGCTATATCTAAACTAGAAACAATTGGTGTGAGTTTAGTGTTAGATAGTCAAGTGATTGAATATGACCTCAGAGGGTCAAATCCATCACCTACCACTACGCAATTACAAGCCAACGTTTATGGCAATTCAGAAGCTGATACGGATTTATTCTTTCAGTTCTTTTCAAGGTTAGGAACGGCTACAGCATGGACTTCTATGGGAGGGGCTTCGGCTTCTAAAACAGCTAATATATCTGCACCTAGTCAAATGAGCCAACTGCCTTTGAGATATAAGGTAGAGGTGAGACGAGGTTCAGCTTCTGGAGCAATTATAGCTACAGATTATGTGGAGCTTGTAGGTAAGACAGCTCAAGCGATAGCAGGCACAAACGTGACGATTAGTGGCAATACTATTAGTGCTGTAAATACAGTATACAGTAATGCAACCACTTCGTCAAGTGGTTTAATGAGTAATACAGACAAAAGTAAGTTAGACGGAATCGCTGCAGGCGCTAATAATTATACGCATCCAACGAGTCATCCAGCTTCTATGATTACTGAGATATCCACTAAACGATTTGTAACAGATGCTGAGAAGTCAACTTGGAATAGTAAGCAGAATGCTTTAACAGCAGGGTCAAATGTGAGTATATCAGGTAATACGATTTCAGCTACTAATACAACCTATGTTGTTGCAACAGCCTCAAGTAATGGACTGATGGCTTCAGGAGATAAGTCTAAATTAGATGGGATTGCAACTGGGGCTAATAACT
>CAZLPH010000290.1:0-2237 GCA_964561345.1 uncultured Candidatus Epulonipiscium sp. | reverse complement strand
GCATTCCTAGCGTATTTTTATTTAGTCTTTATTAAGAGACTTTTTCAGTGCCCTCAATTGAATCCAGCAGCTTTTTTAGATTTCCCACTTGTTCATTCTTTCTTTTAATAAGTCTCTCAAGACTTTGGCTTCCTTTTTCGTAATTACTTTATTTTTTGTTGACGCTTTGATTCGGGATTTGTATTCTTTGGTTAGTGCCTTCTTAAAGCTGTCCATGGTAATTTCTTTTTCTTGGAGTATATCATAGATTTTCTTCCCTTGGCCAACATATCCTTGTAGCTCTTCTCTGGTAATCCCCAGGTCTGCTAAGGTGTTAAGAATGACCTCTGGGCTATCTAAACCTGCCTTATGATAAAGCTCCGCTAGACTCTCATCATGGGTCTCAACTTGGATTGCTGGCGGGGTTGTCTGATTGGCATATACGTAGGAATTAGTCCCCATTAGTATGACTGCCAAAAAGGTTATGACTACTTTTTTCAAATACATTATATCACTCCTTTTTTCTTGCTCAATATTATAATGGCAAAAACCAAGCTATATTATACACGGTAATATATTACAGTTGTTTTTATAATTTTAATAATTGTTTGTTTTTAGAAGCTGAAAAATGCTATACTATATGACATACATATATATTTTTATATACTATTTCTGAGAGGATGAATGACATGATTAATACAAGAGCTTGTGGAATTTTATTACATCCCACATCACTCCCTAGCCCCTATGGTATTGGAGATTTAGGGCAAGGCGCCTACGATTTCATTGATTTTTTGTATGATGCTGGGCAAACTTATTGGCAGACACTCCCCCTAGAGCCAGCTGGTGCCGGTAACAGTCCTTATGCGAGCTGCTCTGCATTTGCAAAAAACACTCTTCTTATCTCTCCCGAAGGACTTGTCACAGAGGGACTTTTAACGCCAGAAGATATCGCCCATCCCCCTAACTTTAGCTGTGCCAAAGTAGAGTATGATCTTATTAAACCTTATAAAGAAGCTTTGTTTAAAAAAGCATATGAAAATTTTGATAAGCTATCCAAAAAAGACATGCTTAAATTTAACGCTTTTTGTAGCAATCAATCTTTCTGGCTAGATGACTATACTTTATATATTTCTATTAAAGAATACTACCAGGAAGTACGCAAACTTTCTAAAAAAGATTATAGCGTGGTTTTTCAGCGTTTAAAAAACACCTATAATGAAGACCTCATTGATGAGTTTTATAATAATGCTGCGTGGATTACTTGGCCTATCCCCCTCAAAGATCGGCATTCAAAAGCGTTAGATAAAATTTATATTCACCTTAAGGATAAGATTAACTATCATAAGTTTCTTCAATTTATATTTTTTAGTCAATGGGCAAAAATTAAATCTTATGCTAATTATAAAGATATTAAAATTATTGGAGATATTCCAATTTTCGTCTCTTATGATAGTGCTGATGTTTGGAGTCAAAAAGAATTATTTGATCTAAATCAAGACGGCTTCCCCACAGAAGTTGCCGGGGTACCACCTGATTACTTTAGCGCTGATGGCCAGTTATGGGGAAATCCACTGTATGATTGGCCCTTCCATGATAAGACAAACTATAAATGGTGGGTTATGAGACTTCGGAATATATTACAGTATGTAGATTATGCAAGGATTGATCACTTTAGGGGGCTTGAATCTTTTTGGGCTATTCCAATAGCCTCTAAAACAGCAAAACTCGGCATGTGGAAAAAGGGACCTGGACACAAATTCTTTCAGGCATTTATAGAGGAACTGGGCCACTTGCCTATTATTGCAGAAGATTTGGGAATCCTTACAGAGGAAGTCCATACTTTAAGAGATCAGTTTGACCTAGCTGGTATGGCCATTTTGCAATTCGCCTTTCAAAATGATAAGTATAATCCTTACTTACCCCATAATAGGACCATAAACTCTGTTTTATATACAGGCACCCATGATAATGATACCCTTGCTGGTTGGTATGACAAAGCTGACCCAAATACCAAAGATCATGTTAGGTCTTATATTAATAGTAGTGATAATGATATTGTATGGAAAATGATTAGACTAGCCTACGCCAGCGTGTGCAACACCGTAATCATCCCTTTACAAGATGCCAATCAACTGGGTAGCGACCACAGAATGAACGTTCCTGGGATAGCTAAGGGCAACTGGGAGTGGCGCCATACACCTGACATGATTAACCAAGGTATTATTGATAGTCTTAATTATCTCAGGGACCTATAT
>CAZLPH010000289.1:0-2246 GCA_964561345.1 uncultured Candidatus Epulonipiscium sp. | reverse complement strand
TTTTACTATCTTTAATCTCCCCACTTATGATCATATCTATGACTTCTTTTAGGGTGAACTTTTTGACATTAACATATTCGTCTTCGTCTAAATTCATGGTTCCCTTTTCAAGGCCATTAGCCACAAATATCTCTACCACCTCATCACTAAAGCCCACAGCAGTATAAATAGAACCTATTTTTTGAATTTTACTTGGTTTGTAGCCTGTTTCTTCTTCTAGTTCTCTTGCAGCGCAGATGGCTGGGTCCTCCCCTTTTTCTAATTTACCTGCAGGAATCTCCCAAATCATTCCATCCTCTACACATCTATACTGTTGAACCAAAACAATTTTCCCATCATTATCGATGGGAACAACGGCTGAAGCCCCATCGTGTAACAAGACATCCCATTTGGCTCTTGACCCATTTGGAAACTCTATGGTATCTTCTGCTACTGTAAAAACCTTACCTTTAAAAACTTCTTTCCTATTAATCCTTTTTCCACTTTGACTCATTACCTCTTCCCCTTTGGTGTGATTGTATACTAGTTCATAGCCTTTGCTTTATCGTAGTTAGCAGTCATAGCTTGGATAACACTACTTCTTAGCTGAGTTTCTTCCAGTTTAAGAACTGCTTGAATCGTTGTACCACCTGGTGAGCAAACATCGTCTTTAAGCTGAGCTGGGTGCTTCCTTGTTTCAAGAACCATTTGGGCTGCACCTTTAAGCGCTTGTGCCGCTAGCATATAAGAGTCTTGTCTTGGAAGACCAAATGAAACTGCTGCATCTGCCATGGCTTCCATAAACATGTAAGCATAAGCTGGGGAACTACCTGATGTTGCCATAATAGCTTCCATATTATTCTCTTCAATTCTTAAACTCTTACCAAAGCAAGAAAGCATTTGTTTGATAAGATTATGCTCCTCTTCATTAATTTCATCATCACTAAAGCAATAAGCTGTCATTCCTTCTCCTACCAAAGCCGGTGTGTTAGGCATTGCACGAATAACCTTTATTTTTTCACCAAGAAAAGTTTTGATCTTAGCAACCGGGTATCCTGGGGCAATGGCAATAATTACATGATCCTTTGTAAGGCTATTTTTGATTTCTTTAAAGAGCTCCGGGTAATACTGTGGCTTTACAGATAGCACAACATACTTTGAACTCTCACATACTGCTTTTGCAGAGCTTACCAGGTCAACATCTTCATTTTTTAAATCATCCATTTTTGATTGGTCAATGTCATAAGCAAATAATTTAATGTCTTTTCCTCTACTCGCAATCCCTCTTATCATTGCGCCGCCCATATTTCCTACACCTATAAATCCTACTAAATTCATCATTTATTTCCTCCTATATGATTTAATTACACAATTGTACATCTATTATACCATAGATTGGCATATATTTTTATATGGATTCCTAGCCATATTTGGCTTTATTGACACAATTATCACAATAGATTATAATAATAATAGGACATTAATGTTCTTAAAACGAAAGGGGGCACACATGGAATACGCATGGCTCTTATGGTTTGCATTAGCTGTTATCTTTGCTGTTATTGAAATGGTTGCAGTAGGATTTTTTATGATTTGGTTTGGTGTTGGGGCTTTAGCCGCAATGCTTACTTCCTTAGTAACGACTAATCTAGCCGTTCAATTTTTAGTTTTTATTATCATTTCAGTCATATTACTCTTTATGACTAGAAAACTAACATCAAAAGTCACCAAAGGCACTGTTTATCCTACTAACGTAGATGCCGTTATTGGGAAAATTGGTATTGTTACTGAAACGATACCAGCCTTAGATAATCCCGGTATCGTAAAAATCGCTGGGGAAATGTGGTCTGCTATTTCAGTCGATTCAAAAGCAATTGAAAAGGATACACAAGTAGAAGTTCTACAAGTCAAAGGCGTTAGACTAGTAGTTCAAAAAATAAGTTCAGAAAAGGAGTAATATATGAATCCAGGTATTTTAATTTTCTTTGGTATTTTATTATTTTTTATTTTAATTATTGCATTCTCATCTATCAAACTGATTAAGCAATCAACTGTGGGCCTTGTTATGAGACTAGGCCGTTACCACAAAACAGCAACAACGGGTATTAATATTATTGCCCCATTTATCGATACTATGCACACAGTTGTAGACCTTCGTGAGCGGGTTATGGACTTCGAACCTCAACCTGTTATTACAAAGGATAACGTCACCATGCAAATTGATACAGTTGTTTATTTTAAAGTCACAGATCCTGTTTCTTATATCT
>CAZLPH010000288.1:0-2248 GCA_964561345.1 uncultured Candidatus Epulonipiscium sp. | reverse complement strand
CACTCATGGCCATTACTGATAATTCATTGGCCACAATCCAAGGCTTATAAGCATCATACACATCTGATGGTAACCCTAATGATTCAAGTACCGCCACACATTTTGCATAATTTTCTTCTGAAATATAATCTTTAAGGGTGGTGCCCTCTGGGTTACTACCTAGTTTTAAGAATTCTTCTACCCCTTGTGGGTTTAGTACATTAGCCTCCACCACAAGTACATCTGACGCTTTAAAAGCATCCTTAACCTTTTTATTAATAGGATATAAGTCTGTCTTTCCTATATGAATAGACCCTAAGAGGTAAATCTTGTTTCCTTTGTTTTCAACTTGCCACATTAGTCCTTTAGCCCCTGCTCCTACAGCGTCATAGGCATCCTCAATTAGCTTTGTTGCCAGCACAACTGCCTGCTCTACAGTACAAGATTCTTCTAGTTCTAATCCAGCCCCTGTCCCCTTTAGAATATTACGACTTTTCATATAGTCTACTGCATTGTTCTTATTTTCTTCTAGTTCATCTGGTAGCTTATAGCTAGCTAAACTATTGTAAAGAGCTGTAACAACTGCCCCTCTTGTTCCATCAGTGTCATAAGATAATGGTATAAACCCTTCATCTTTTTCAAGCTCTAGTTTTGAGAGTTTATCACCTACATTTCCCAACAAAACACTTAGCTTATCTTGTGGAATATGCCCTTGAAATCCATCTACATACCAATCAATAGGATAAATCCCGTATTTTTCCCCTTCATTAATTGTTCCTAGAGACCACTGACTAATCTGTGGTTGCCCAGGTTCACTTCCTAATACTGGAACAATGGTTGAAACCAGTGTTGTTCCTGCGACAAGCCCTAATGCAATACTTTTTTTAATTTTGTTTACCCAATTCTTATTCATTTCTTTCCCCCTATTGTTTCTCTATATGATAATATCTATTTCCAAAAACGCTCCACAGCGTATCCTTGGCTCTTTAACAGGTCTATTACTGCCTCTTCCATGACTAAATGTCCTGCCCCTACCACAACAAAATAAGTAGCCCCGTCATCTTTTTCTAATAGGGCTGCCAGCTTATCCGCCATATTCTGGTCTCTTTTTCCAAACAGGACTTGTTTATACTCACTCTTTTCAGCTTCTACTATGGCTGCGTAAGTACTTTCAAATCCATCTATATCAGCCCTGTACCATTGCTTTAGCCACATCTTCAAAGTCTGTCCAGGGTCTGATGGTTCTTTAGGACTTATGTCTAATATATCGTCTAAAATATCATTTAAATGCTTTTCATGAATTTCAGGGGACATACTATTAAACAGGTCTGCTTGGTAGAGTAAGCCTTCTAATTCACCAACAGGCTTACCTGCTAACTTAGCCCGTGTTAAGAAGTACTTATCTATTCCTAAATTAGTTGCTTCAGCCCCTTCTTCTAAAGAGTGAGCTTTACTACTTGTTAGGACTTGTAAGTTATTGGAGATGCCCCATGGTTTAAATTGCTTGTACAAGTCTAGGGGAAGTCCATATTGGCCAAACACCTCTAGGCACTTTTCATAAGTTTCTTCTGAGATATGATCTTGCAGACTTGTTCCATCGGTGTAGCGTGATGCTTTTGTGAAAGCCTCCATATCTTCATCAGCTCCCAATATGTCAGCTTCTACAATGAGCTTATCTGATTTCTCGAATGCCTCTTTTACAACTGGATGCAGTGGGTATAAATCGGTCTCGCCTATGTGAATAGACCCTAAGAGATAAAGGGTGTTCTCCCCCTTACTAACCTGCCACATGAAGCCTTTAGCCCCTGCCTCTGCTACCTTATATGTATCTTCAATGACTCTGCTGGCTAGTACGGCTGCTTGTTCTACAGTACAAGGCTTATCTAGCTCTAGGCCTTTGTTAGTACCATTAAGGATTTTTCTTTTTTGTAAATACTCTGCAGCATTACCTTTGCTTTTTTCAAGTTCTTCTGGCAACTTATATGCAGCTAAACTATTGTATAGACCAATAACCACCGATCCTCTTGTTCCATCTTTTTCGTAACCTATAGGTGTGAAAAACGCATCCCTTTCAAGCTCTAGTTCTGATAGCTTTTGCCCGACATTTTCTAATAAAACCCTTAGCTTATCTTGGGAGATACTTTCTTTGAAATTGCCAGAATACCAACTCATAGGATAAATGCCGTATTTCTCTCCTTCATTAAGGGTCCCTATAGACCAAGGACTCATTTGGGGTTCTTGGGTTTCATATGCAGATAATTGCACCATG
>CAZLPH010000287.1:0-2290 GCA_964561345.1 uncultured Candidatus Epulonipiscium sp. | reverse complement strand
TTAGGAATTCCTGTGGTTATTAATATGTTAATAGCCCTAAGTACACCTATTAACCAAAAGTATTTTTATATTGATGAAAATAACTTATACCATAGAGGGGAATGGGCTAATATTGCCATTGCAATCCATGGGGCATTATTTATAACAGATATTTTGATTACTTTGTACAATTGGGGAAGAATTAACCAAAGAAATAGGGTGCCCATGTTATTTTTTTTGGTCCCGCCAATGGCTGGATTTATAGGACAGATGAAGTTTTATGGTACTAGTTTAGTATGGCCAGGGGCAACAGTCTCTATTTTAATGAGTTATATTATGATTCAAAGTCAAGTGGTTAAAACAGATTATTTGACGGGGTTATATAATCGAAGAGAATTAGATTCCTACATAGATAGGAAGATTAGAAGTCTACCTCAGGGAAAGTTTTTTGCAGGTTTAATGATTGATTTAGATGATTTCAAGGAAATAAATGATAAGTATGGGCATGCTGTTGGAGATCAGGCCATTAAAGTAGCTGCCTTTCTGATTAAAAAATCGGTAAAAAAAGATGACTTTGTAGCAAGATATGGTGGTGATGAGTTTTTAATTATACTAGATATTAAAACTGAAGAAGAATTAAATTATAAAATAAATAACATAAAAAAACAGTTTAAATTGTTTAATGATAAAAATGAAGAAATATTTAAGTTAAAAATAAGTATTGGTGGCAGTATTTACACCAAAGAAAGTGGCCAAGGTGAGGCATTTATACACCATCTAGATCAGTTAATGTATGAGAATAAATGTGAAAGAAAATTAAGAAAAGTAGTAGGAGGATAATGGTGGCTAAAATTAGAGATGTTGCAAGGGTTGCCGGGGTAGGTATTGGTACTGTTTCTAGGGTCATTAATAATAGTGGCCCAGTAAAGTCAGAAACAAGAGAGAAAGTGCTGCGGGTAATAGAAGAGCTCGAATATGTTCCTAATGAAATAGCCCGTAGTTTTAAACGAAAATCATCCAAGTTAGTTGGTTTAATGCTACCAACCATTAGAAATCCCTTTTTTTCAGAATTGGCTTTTTACATTGAGGATGAATTGTATTTAAATGGCTACAAAATGCTATTATGTAGTTCCCAAACAAATAGTGAGAAAGAAATAGAGTATCTAGATATGCTTAAAAGAAATTTAGTAGATGGTATTATTACGATTTCCTATCATGACTATTATAACCATGATAAAGTTGAAAACCCCTTAGTAACCATTGATAGATACATATCAGATGAAGTGCCACATGTTTCAGCAGATAATTACGGCGGGGGCAAGCTAGCAGCAGAAAAGCTGATAGAAGCAGGGTGTCAATCAATTGCTTATGTAGGGGGAGCACCACGATTTCGTTCATCTGTTTCTGATAGAAAGCGTGGATTACAAGATGTTGCAAAAATGAACAATATTCCATACTATGAATTTGAAGAATCAGAAGGTGAAGCTACGGCTGGTAGCTTATCAAGACCTGTGATGAATGAATCATTGGTCGTAGAAGAGTTCGTTCGTATGTATCCTAATGTTGATGGCGTCTTAACTAGTTCAGATTTGTTTGCAGTGGCCCTTATTAAGGCGTTAAAAGCAATTGGAAAAAGAGTGCCTGAAGATGTTAAGGTTATTGGGTTTGATGGGATTGAATCGAATCATTATTTTGGGCCACAGTTATCCACAATCAGGCAGCCAGTTGAAGCCATAGGAAGACATAGTGTTAAGTTATTGTTAGGGCTAATAAAAGGTGAGAAGGTTATAAGTAATAGTGTGTTTGATATTGATTACATTGAAGGTAAAACATGTGTAAAGGCACCTGATATTATTGACATTTAGTAAAGAGAATGTTATTATATAGACAAAGGTGGAAACGTTTCCACTAATAATAAATAAGATTGTTTTGCTTAGATTATATATCTTATCATAGAAATTGTTCTTGTATATTAAACGGAGGGATGATGGAATGGAAAAGAATTTGTATTTAAATTGGTGTCCTGAGAAAATTGATGATCTGGAGGCTATTCCTAAAGGTGATATGCCTGGAGATCAAATCAAAATTAGTAAAGGACATGTGGAAAAGTCTCACAAGATTTTCCCAAGGCTATTAGAACTTGTTAAACCTATCTTAGGGGGGGACTCTGATAAACGTGTGGTGATATCTGTTCACGGTGGCTCAGGAGTTGGAAAGTCTGAAACAGCTTCTTTGTTATCTTATTACTTTAATGACATAGGTGTGGGTAGTTATATACTATCTGGGGATAACTATCCAAGAAGAATTCCAA
>CAZLPH010000286.1:0-2313 GCA_964561345.1 uncultured Candidatus Epulonipiscium sp. | reverse complement strand
TGTTTAGTGCATAATAGAATCATAACAAAGTGCAGTCAAAAAGTGTAACAGATATTTGGACAAAAAAATCCATTGTAACACCCTTCAAAATAAGCTATCCTTTAGTTGTCAAAGACTGAAGGAGGTAATGAAAGGATGTTAACAATGGACAAGATTGATTATATCAGAAATATGGAGAAGTTTGAAGGGGTTTCTTTAAGGGAAATATCACGAAGAACAGGACATCACTTTAATACAATTAAAAAATATGTAGATCAAACAGATTTTAATGAGGAAAAACCTAAGGAAAACACATACCCATCTGGCTTAGATCCGCTAAAGCCAATCATTGACAAGTGGCTAGAAGATGACTTGAAAGCGCCACGGAAACAACGTCATACAGCAAAAAGAGTTTTTGAACGATTACAAGAAGAGTACCCTGATGAGTTAGATGTAAAACTTAGAATCGTTCAGTATTATGTAGCTGCAAAGAAAAAAGAACTTTGTTCTGATAAAGGAAAAGGCTATATTCCACTAGAACACTCACCTGGTGAAGCGCAGGTAGACTTTGGGGAGTTTGTCTATTATGACAACGCTGGCGTACAAGAATTAGCCTATAACCTGACGGTGTCCTTCCCATACAGCCGTTATAAGTGTTGGCAAAAATGGTGATAGGACCTTAACAGAAGGCTTTCTGCGGTTCAAAAATCACTATGGATTTCAGGCATCCTTTTGTAATGTAAGGGCTGGCTGGGAAAAAGGAAATGTTGAAAACAAAGTCGGTTATGAAAGAAGAAACTTGTTCGTTCCTATTCCTACTATTACAGATTTCGATGTCTTCAATGAAGAGCTTTTTAATGCATGCAATAAAGATATGAAAAGAGAACATTATTATAAGAAAGAACATATTAATGAACTCTTCATTGAAGATGTGCAAGCCATGCTCCCATTGCCACCTACAGCTTACAACGTATTCAAATTAGTAACCGCTAAGGCTGATAAGTACGGGAAAGTAATGTTTGATACAAATAAATACTCTACATCCCCCGCACTTGCTTTAGTTCAGGTATATTTAGAAATACATTCAACAAAAATTATTGTTATGAATGAACGGTATAAAGTAATTACGGTGCACAATCGTATTTATGGGAAAGGTCAAGAATCCATGGATTGGCAACCTTACCTTGATCTCATGTCACGTAGGCCTAACGCCATAAAATATACTGCCTTTTATCGCCAGCTACCAAGTATCTGGCAGGATTACTTAGATGAATCTGATCTTCAAACAAAGAAGGATGCCCTTAAGGTCCTTGGTGTTATGTTGGAAAAACAACCCATTGCAATTGCAACCAGTGCACTCAGCGCAACCCTAGGGAACGGTGTCAAAGATGCAGCCAGTATCCTTTCTAGCTATCAAAGAATTACAAATAATACTGGTGATGTGCCAGATATTATTTTAAGTGAGAAAATCCCCATTATGCCAACCTACCAAGAGGACTTATCCACCTATGATGCCTTATTAGGAAAGGCGGTGTTGTAGGTGGAAGCTAAAATATATGAGCATTGTAAAGCCTTACGCTTAAGCAGTACCTTTGCAACGAATGCAGTGGTCTTAGATGGCGAAAATCATCAAGAGTATCTTATACGATTATTAAAAGCTGAAGTTATTTATAGGCATGAGAAGCGAATAAATTTAAACTTAAAACAAGCAAATCTAGATCTAAGTAAAACCTTTGGTAATTATGAATTCAAGGACATAGACCTGCCTGCTACAATAAACCAAGAGCTCATTCAAGATGTAGAATTTTTAAGCCGGACAGAAAACCTCATAATGTATGGACAGTCTGGCCGTGGAAAAACACATCTTGCAACTGCAATTGCAATTGAAGCTTGTATGCAAGGAAAAAAAGTTAAGTTTTTCAGAACTGCAGCCCTAGTTAACGAACTGGTGGCTGCAAAAGAGAAGGGGACACTACTTCCAATGCTTAAAAAACTAAGCAAGCTAGACCTATTAATCTGCGATGAGTGGGGCTACATTCCATTCGATGCAGAAGGTTCACAGCTGTTATTCCAGGTTATATCTGATTGCTACGAGAAAATCAGTCTTATTATTACAACAAACTTAGAGTTTAGTAAGTGGAACGGGATTTTCTATGAAGAGAAGCTAACAAATGCACTTATAGATCGACTTGTGCATCATAGTCACCTGTTAGTATTTAATGGCGAGAGCCACAGATTGAAAGATTCATTAATGAAAAAGAACGATTAGTATTCAGGAATAGGGTGTTACAAAAACTTGTTGCATTTTGTTACAATTTGCTATTGCATAAAACA
>CAZLPH010000285.1:0-2364 GCA_964561345.1 uncultured Candidatus Epulonipiscium sp. | reverse complement strand
ATTACCAAAGCTACGCATAGATTTAGGGAATCCATGCAAAATACGGAAACTCAAGTGGTTTGTCGAAACTTATTGCTGTTTAAAACGGAGATGAGGACAGTTACCAAACAACACGTTTGTTAACTGTCCTAACTTTAACTCTCCGGATAAGTTTATAGTTTCACTGGCTCTTGTGTAGCTGCTGGTTCTTCCATGGTAACTTCTAAGTTTCTATAGCGTTCCATGCCTGTTCCTGCCGGTATTAACTTACCAATAATGACGTTTTCTTTTAGCCCAATAAGTGGGTCTGATTTTCCTTTTATTGCTGCCTCTGTCAGAACCCTTGTGGTTTCTTGGAAAGATGCTGCTGATAAGAAGGAATCTGTTGCAAGTGATGCTTTAGTAATACCTAATAATGCCGGCATACCATCCGCAGCTTCTAAACCTGCTGCTACTGCATTTCTATTTGCTTCTTCATAGACTAAAACATCAACGAGGGCACCTGGTAAGAATTCTGTCTCCCCATGCTCTTCGATTTTAACTTTTTTAAGCATTTGGCGAACAATAACCTCGATATGCTTATCGTTAATATCTACCCCTTGAAGTCTATATACCCTTTGTACTTCACGAATCATATAGTCCTGAACCGCACGTGTTCCCTTAATCTTAAGGATATCATGTGGGTTAACACTACCTTCTGTTAACTCATCACCAGCTGAAACAACACTGCCATCTTGAATCTTAATTCTTGATCCATAAGGAATTAGATAAGCCTTACTCTCGCCCGTTTCACTATTTGTAATGGTGATTTCTCGTTTTCTCTTTGTTTCTGAATAAGCAGATAAGCCGCCAAATTCAGCAATAATAGCAAGTCCTTTTGGTTTACGTGCCTCAAACAATTCTTCAATACGCGGCAGACCTTGGGTGATGTCATCTCCCGCAATACCACCTGTATGGAATGTACGCATTGTAAGCTGCGTACCCGGCTCACCAATGGATTGGGCTGCAATAATACCAACCGCCTCACCAACACGAACTGGGCTGCCTGAAGCCATGTTTGAACCATAGCACTTAGAACAAATTCCAATACGAGACTTACACGTTAAAACTGTACGAATATTGACTTCTTCAATCCCTAGCGCTTCAATAAAGTCTGCTTCATCATGTGTCACAAACTCATTGGCATCTTTAATGATTTCCCCTGTTTCCGGATGTAGGATAGGTTCCACTGTAAATCTACCACGAATACGCTCATGTAACGGTTCAATGACTTCATTACCATCTTTAAAGGCACTTACAACCATGCCTGGGATATGTTCTGCCCCTTGGTCATCAATTTCATGTTTACAATCTAGTTCACGAACAATTACGTCTTGTGATACGTCAACCAAACGTCTTGTTAGGTAACCAGAGTCTGCCGTACGCAGTGCCGTGTCTGCAAGCCCCTTACGAGCACCGTGAGCGGATATAAAGTACTCAAGTACTGATAGTCCCTCTCTAAAGTTAGCCTTGATTGGGAGCTCTATGGTACGTCCTGAAGGAGATGCCATAAGGCCACGCATACCAGCTAATTGCTTAATCTGGTTATTGGATCCACGAGCACCTGAGTGAGCCATCATGTAAATATTATTGTACTGTCCAAGGCCTGCAAGCAGGGCTTCTGTAATCTTTTCGTTTGCCTCGTTCCAAGCCTGAATTACTTTATTATAACGCTCTTCGTCAGTCATAAGACCACGACGGAAAAGTTTGGTTACATTATCAACAACCTTATCTGCTTCAGCAAGGTACTCCCCTTTTTTATCTGGAATAACCATGTCTGAGATAGATACTGTCAGGGCACCTTGAGTTGAATACTTAAACCCTAACTCTTTAATGTCATCTAGTAATACAGCTGTTTCTGTAGAGCCGTTTTTATTGATACACCTTGTTATAATCTGTCCTAACTTCTTCTTTCCAACAACAAAGTCAGCCTCGTATACAAATAGGTTTTCTTCTTTGCTACGGTCTATAAAGCCAATATTTTGCGGAATTACTTCGTTAAAGATAATACGCCCAACTGTTGTATCTGTCATACCAGAAATCATTTCACCTGTTTCTGGATGCTCAATTGTACGCCTTACTTTAATTTTTGCGTGTAGTGAAATTAGTTTATTTTCATAAGCCATAATAGCTTCATTTTCATCCTTGAAATACTTTCCTTCACCTAACTCACCCTCTTTTTTGAGTGTTAAGTAGTAGGTTCCTAGAACCATGTCCTGTGAAGGCACCGCTACAGGATCACCATCAGATGGCTTTAGCAGGTTGTTTGGTGCAAGTAGTAAGAAACGACACTCTGTTTGGGCCTCTACTGATAGAGGAACGTGAACAGCCATTTGGTCACCATCA
>CAZLPH010000284.1:0-2433 GCA_964561345.1 uncultured Candidatus Epulonipiscium sp. | reverse complement strand
AGTTCAAAAATATTAATTATAAAATCACCTGAAAAATTATAGTAAGTAATGCTGTCTACTAACTCTGAGTTAATGTCTCTTAACTCTGAATTTGCCCTACTATAGTTATCAGGAACATCAAAAACCAGGCCACATTCTGTAACACTTTTATATGTGACCTTATTATCATTCCTGACTACCTTCCCAAAAATTAACACCAGTGTTACAATTGCAATTCCAAAAACAAAGTAGAATACTGACTTTCTCAATTTTATCCCCCATCTGAGCAAATAATTAATAGCATTTATATCCTAATTATACCTATGAGTACGATTTATTTCAACAGTTATTCTAAAATAAAGGTAAAAACTTAAAGTAATCAGCCTATTATCATAAGTGATACTACAATTCCTACAAGTGCACTTATTAGGGTCCCCAACAAATAATATTCTGCGAAATTTTTTTCCTTAGTTATTTTGTCATATCTTGCAATAGACTTTGCTGTTAAAATAAGCCCAATTGCTGAGTACTGTTTTATCCCAAAGAATATCAATATAACTATTCGTTCAATAGTTCCTATAAGACTTCCCACACTGGAGTTTTTCTTTGTGTCTTCTTTTTTATTTTCCGGCCTGTATATCATTAGTAGTTTTTGAATTCCAATATTGCTTGGTTTATGAATTATAAGGATGGCAAGAAACCATGATAGCACTTGACTTTCAGATATGTTAATAATATTAAAAAAGCTTGAAAACCATTTTGGGCCACCAATAGCTATATCCCAAACTATTATTATGTAAGCTACTAATATTATGCAAATAAGATGGAGTCCTTGATCTATAAAAAATAAATTCCTATCTATCTTGTATGTCATTTTTTCTCTTTTATCTATTGCTAAAGTTAAGAAGTGTTTTCCTAAATCCGTAATTAGATGCAATATACCCAATATAATTGCAATCAAAATGAGCTTCCAGCTTATAACTGGAATTATGACTAATATCATAGTTCCTAGATAGGATGCACTATGAATTAGTATCCAGCTTATCTTTTTCTTCTTTTTTTCAGCCATTTTATTAAATTGAATATAAAAATCCCCAACTATATGCCCTAAAAGAAATAGGCCGAAATAATTATTAAACATCTTGATTTTTTCTCCTTATTGTTTCAAGAAACTGTCAAGTGCCTTATTAATTGTGTCTTTTGCATTTTTGTATGTATAGTATTTAGCCTTTGACAAACTCTTTTGGACTGTTGGTTGCTTAATCCCAAGCCTTTTTGCAACATCAGTCTGATTATCTTGATGCTCAAGCATATCCCCTATGATTTCCCTTTGCCTGTCACTCCAAAACTCTTTGATTCCTGTCATTAAAGATAAAGTTGTATTAATTAATTCCTCTAATGATTGGTTTGCTTCTCCCTCTAGCTCTATTCTTATATCTGCTGGATTGGTCTGATTCCTTTTTTCATCCTCTTTTATTCGATTTACTGCTTCTCTTGCATTATAATATGCAGGTCCATCTGCCCCAATGGACATCTCCCTAATAACTTCTGTGGCAAGAGGCCCTATGCCTATTCCAAATCTTATGTCTATAGGATGCATATAACGCTGGATTTCACATATTATATTCATGGTATTGCAACCCCTACTTAGGAGTCCTTGGAACTCATCTCCCAAGGTTATTATAAACTTTGAATATATATCTTTAGTGTATTGTTTATTAATGGCTGTTAATACCTTAGCCAGCTTCTTCTGCACATCCCCTCGGTTAATTATCTCCTTAGAGTTCTTCATGTCTCCAATTATTGCAATGTACATGATACTCACCTCCTGAATTTACTGTAATTATATAGCCTTGGATGTGAATAATCAAGGGTTATTCATTGTAGGGGCTATGTTTGTGATCTGTGGCTCTTACAGAGTCTAGATCCTCATTGGGCCTTTCTAACTCTTCTTTCCGACTAATAAAATCTTCCTGTAAGCACTTATCTTCTTTAGCTAGAAAATTATTATTATCAGCTACTATGCTCTTGTCAGGCTCCTCATTCAAACCCAAAAAATCTTCCCTGGGTCCTTATAATTGGAAGATAAATTAGAAGAATTTATTGCAAGTGCAGTTACTGCAAAGACACCGACAAATAATAAGATGGTTCCATATTCTAAATCCCTTAAAAATAACATTAAAACGAATATCCCCAAGGCTAGAGTTGCAGGGATTCCATAGAAGGATGTGACGGCATTTATTGTGAATGGCCCTCCCCAAAACTTTATTGCATAAACCAAAGAAAGTGCTGCAATGATAGAGAGTATTATACTTAAATAAAACAAAACCTTTCTCCTATATATAGCTAAGTCGGCTCTTATATGCTTTTTTCTGATTGTTTTAGAACAGTATTTTCCAATAAGCAAGTTGCCATAATTTCCGTGACAAATACAGTTTTTCTCACGTGTTTTTT
>CAZLPH010000283.1:0-2455 GCA_964561345.1 uncultured Candidatus Epulonipiscium sp. | reverse complement strand
TCAATATTTGACGACCATTTGAAGAAGGTACATTTTTAGCATGAATTAAGTCTGATGTGTGTTTATTGTATATCTCAAAACTACCTTTTAATCTTTGATTAAAAGCTGTAAAGTCAGCAGCAATATTCCAAGAGTTGGTTTTCTCCCATCTCAGATTTGGATTTGGCAAACGATATATCTCATATATATCTAACCTACTTAGGTAATCCTTTTGCATTATTCGAGCTATTAATTCAGGGCTCATATCATCATGAATATTACCTTGCACACCATATGAAGCTCGTATGGCTAAGTTATCCAACCATTCACTGTTTTCCATGAAAGGCTCACTTGTCAATATCCACTTTCCAGCTACAGACCATGTGGGCAACCAACGATATTTTGGATTACTCCCAAACTTATTAGATCCATCTGAACGTATATTTGCATTCAACACATATCTTGACAGATATGAATAAGATAATACTGCAAAAGAAGAGGCAACCTGTGTAATTTTGTTTGTGTTTATAGGATTTGTCCTACCTTGTTTTAAATAATCCTCTACAAATCTATCTGTATATACTGGCATAAACTTTTCACCAAATTCAGGTACCCAACCATATCCTTCAGTATTAACACCTTTATATTTAGTTGAACGAATTTCAAAACCACCCATAGCGTGTAAATCATGCTTTCCGTTAAACCTTTCTTTATAGCTCAAGGTGTTTCTTAGCGTATACCCATCGTGCCCTACATGTGACTGATTTAACACCCCCCCGTATGGAAGCCTTGACTCACTATATTCTCTTGCATTCTCATCAAATTGATGATAGTTATAACCTCTAATTTTAGCAACATGGTTAGACTGCTCTTCTGCCCAATTTCTTGTTTCAGAATCAGTTCTCTGCATCGAGAATATACCTTGATAAGAGAGCCCTTTCAGAATATTGACATCCAAATTGAATAAACCATTAAAGTCATTCACACCTCCTGTACTACCAGTATAATCCATTTCTCTTAGGAAGTTGTATGTTAGTCCATTAAACCTGTCATTTATATATAACGAGTAATTCCCGTCTTCGTCATATGGAGCTAATGTACGAGATGTTTTATAGGCGTATTGATGTGGGTTTACGGTTGCGTGAAACCCTTCGTTATCAGTTGAGCTATAATTTATTTTAGCTAGTAGTCTAACATAATCATTCAAATGAATATTAACTTTAGCCAATGATGTAAATCGTTCAGAGCTTGAGCCCTCAGCAGCTCCTAAGTTTTTATTATATCCAACAGAAACATAGTAGCTTGAGTTACTTCCTCCTCCACTAACACTCATGTTGTGAGTATTAGAAATAGAATTTCTGAAAATCTCTTTATACCAATTGGTATTCCTGCTTCCCATCATTCTTATTCTGTCTTCAAATCCTTCATATGTAAGTTCTTTTTTATAAAGTTGTTGAAGAGCTCCTTCGTAAGTATCACCTGATGGAACTATTGGATATCTATACCCTAAATCAACTATATCTCTTGAAAGTTGCATACGTTCCGAAGCGTTCATTCTATCAAAATCGTTATAAGAAGGTCTCTGATTTATTGAAACGTTCCCACTATATGTAACTATAGCTTTACCAGATTTTCCCCTCTTAGTTGTAACCACAATTACACCATTTGCAGCTTTTATACCATATATAGCAGTTGCCGAAGCGTCTTTCAATACAGTTATAGTCTCTATATCTTGAGGATTAATACCCGATATGGCATTACCTATTAAGTAAGCTGCGTCTTCGCTATTTATATCAGCCGCATTAAATGGCACTGGAGACTCAACAATAACTCCATCAACAACCCAAACAGGTGCTTTATTACCACTAATTGTTGCGTTACCTCTAATTCTAATTCTAGGGTTTGCACTTGGCTCTCCTGAGCCAGTCATCACGGCCATACCTGGCACAATACCACTCAGCATTTGGTCTATCGATTTTGCGGAGCCAATCATAATGTCTTCAGCCTTAACAGAAAAAACAGAACTAGCAGACTCTCTTTTATCTACCGTTTGATACCCTGTAATTACTACCTCATCAATTGCACTTACACCTTCTTCTAAAACAACTCTAACAGTCTCACCACTTTTAACCTTAACCTCCCTTGTAATAAAACCAATATAAGAGAACACTAAAATCTCCTCATTTTTATTAGTTTCTATTTCAAAAGCACCAGTGAAATCAGTTATACAACCTGTAGCTTCTCCTTTTATACGAATATTAACACCTGGAAGAATCTCTCCATATGTATCAACCACAGTTCCCACAACTTTTCTAACAGATTGTTGACTCTCATTATTTTTAGAACGCTTGTTTTTTACATATTCATCCTTATATACCGATACTTGCCATTCAACAATATTGTATCCTAAACCCGTATCATTAAAGATTCTTTCTAAAATGTAATTAATACTCTCTTTATTGGCCTCAATAGATGT
>CAZLPH010000282.1:0-2463 GCA_964561345.1 uncultured Candidatus Epulonipiscium sp. | reverse complement strand
CATTTAAAAAGGAGGGATCTTCTCTTTGAATCCACAGTATATAATGTTAGCAGCAATTGAACCAACTTCTAGGCTTATTGAGTTTTCACCAAGAACACTATTTGAGTGGGCTGTTATGGTCGTTAACTTTTTTGTCATCGTTGGCGTCTTAAGCTATTTCTTATTTGAGCCTGTTGGCAAGTTTTTAGGCGACCGCCAGGAACGCATTAAAAACCAAATCGACGATGCTAAAGACAATAATATTAAGGCAGCAGAACTACGCACCCAATACGAGACAAAGCTTGCAACCATAGAACAAGAAGCAGCAGAAATCTTACGGGACGCTAGGACCAAGGCAAAACAAAATGAGCAAGAAATTATCAGTGCTGCAAGAGATGAAGCAGAAGAAATTAGAAAGCGCTCACACGTTGAAATTCAACTCGAACAAGAGCGTGTTAAAGATGAAATGAAAAAAGAAATGATTGAAGTAGCCACAATGATGGCAAGCAAGTTCGTTGCATCTAGTATGGATAATGCAAAGCAAAATGAACTGATTAATGAAATCATTAATGAGGCGGGGGATGTACAATGGCTGAGCTAGTCTTACGTCCTTATGCAACAGCTCTTTTTGAAATTGCAAAAGAGCAAAACCAGGTGGAAGAATTCGCCAAACAAGTAAATGTGGTTATTGACACGATTGGGCAGAATAAGGAATTTATGCAGCTGCTTTTACATCCCAAAATAACACAAGATAAAAAGATAGAATTAATTAAGACGGTTTTTGAAAATAATGTTATTGATGAAATAACAGGTATCCTTACTATTATCGTTCAAAAAGGACGTCAAAATGTTTTAATAGGCATTTTAAAAGAATTTTTAGACATGGTCAGTGATGATCTTAGAATTGTAAAAGCTACCGTAACATCGGCAGTAGAATTAAATCAAAAGCAATTAACGCAAATTAAAGATAAGATACAAAGCACGACAGATAAAGATGTCGCGCTTGAAGCCGCAGTCGATAGCAGCCTTATAGGTGGTATGGTTATTCGTGTCGGTGATAACGTGGTTGATGCAAGTATTGCAGGAAGACTACGGGAGTTAAAAGATGGATTATCAAATTTGCGATTAGCTTAAAAAAGGGGTGTAGTCAATAGATGAATCTCAGGCCAGAAGAAATCAGCGCTGTGATAAAAGAACAAATTAAAAATTATAAGACGCACCTGGAAGTTTCTCAGGTAGGAACAGTTCTTCAAGTAGGTGACGGTATTGCGCGTATTCACGGATTAGAAAAAGCAATGTCCGGCGAACTACTAGAATTCCCAGGCGGCGTATTTGGAATGGTACTTAACCTTGAAGAAGATAATATCGGGGTTGTACTTTTAGGGTCAGACGAACATATTAAAGAAGGCGACACGGTTAAATCCACAGGCCACGTTGTTGAAGTTCCTGTCGGTGACGCAATGAGCGGACGCGTTGTTAATGCTTTAGGCCAACCAATTGATGGTAAGGGGCCTATTGCAACAAAGAAGACGCGTAAGGTAGAGCGTATTGCACCAGGTGTTATTGAAAGAAAATCAGTAGATGTACCCCTTCAAACAGGAATGAAAGCCATAGATGCCATGGTTCCTATTGGAAGAGGACAAAGAGAGTTAATTATCGGAGATAGGCAAACAGGAAAGACAGCCCTTGCCATTGATACAATCATCAACCAAAAAGGTAAAGATGTCCGTTGTATTTATGTTGCCATCGGGCAAAAGGCTTCCACAGTATCTCAGATTGTAAAAACATTAAATAGACATGATGCCATGAGTTACACAACAATTGTGTCCTCAACAGCTAGTGAACCAGCTCCCCTTCAATACCTTGCACCTTATTCAGGTTGTGCTATTGGCGAAGAGTGGATGGAAGAAGGAAAAGACGTATTAATTGTATACGATGACCTTTCAAAGCACGCTGTGGCATATCGTACAATGGCATTACTGCTTCGTCGTCCACCAGGTCGTGAGGCATATCCAGGAGACGTATTCTATCTTCACTCACGTTTACTAGAACGTGCAGCAAGGCTTTCAGATGAACGTGGAGGCGGATCACTTACAGCCCTTCCAATTATCGAAACTCAGGCGGGAGATATTTCAGCTTATATTCCAACAAACGTAATTTCAATTACAGACGGGCAGATTTTCTTAGAGTCAGAGTTATTTAACGCAGGGGTACGCCCAGCAGTTAACCCTGGGCTTTCAGTATCCCGTGTTGGTGGGGCAGCTCAAATTAAGGCAATGAAACAAATCGCAGGACCGATTCGTGTAGAGCTTGCTCAGTATCGTTCTTTAGCGGCATTTGCCCAGTTTGGATCAGACCTTGATAAGTCAACAAGAGATGCACTTGCACAAGGAGAGCGTATAACAGATATTCTTAAACAATCACAATACGCACCTATGAGTGTTGGTGAGCAAGCCCTTATTTTATATGTGGCAACACGTAAGC
>CAZLPH010000281.1:0-2511 GCA_964561345.1 uncultured Candidatus Epulonipiscium sp. | reverse complement strand
TGGCTTACTTATCCAATCACGGATATCATATCAGCTATTACAGGGGTTATCTTTATAAAAAAAGGAATGAAGCGGTTAAATAAGAAAAAGGATCCTATATCTTTCTAAACAAAAGAGAGTATAGGATCTTTTTTTATAAATATAACTTTATACATGCAAAAATTGCAATAATATGATATAATGATTTTTGACTTGAAAGGAGAATGATATAAAATGACAAATAAGCCAAAAAAGAAGTCAAAAAGGATAGCTCAGGTTGACCGGGACAATTGTGTTGCCTGCGGGGCCTGTATGAAAGTGTGTAAGTTTGGTGCGATTACAATTGAGAAGGGGATTTATGCCAAGATTGACCAAGACAAGTGTGTCGGGTGTAAAAAGTGTGCCAAGATATGCCCAGCATCTGTTATTGCCATAATTACAAGAGAGGAGACCAGCTATGCCTAAGGCTAAAAAAAGTGTTTTTGATTATATGTGGATTGTGTCGGTTATCTACTTATTGTTAGGGTTTTTCAACATATTGTTTGCCTGGCTTGGCATGATATGCTTTATTGTTCCACTTGCCATGTCACTAGGCGGAAAAGGAAAGTCATACTGCAATAATTACTGCGGTAGGGGCCAATTACTTAATCTTTTAGGAAACAAACATAAGTTATCAAGGGGAAAAGATATGCCGAGATTTATGGTAAGTAAGGCTTTTAGATATGGTTTTTTAGCGTTTTTCTTAACCATGTTTTCAAATATGATTTATATAACAAGTTTAGTTCTAAGAGGGCAAAATAGCTTAAGACAGGCCATTACATTACTATGGACTTTCAAACTTCCTTGGAACTGGGTAGATGTCTCTATGGTAACGCCTTGGATTGCCCAATTTGCCTTTGGGTTCTTTAGTTTAATGCTAACATCCACAATACTTGGGATGGTGACAATGCTCCTGTATAAACCAAGGTCCTGGTGTGTTTATTGCCCTATGGGAACCATGACCCAACTTGTTTCTAAAGCTAGAGCAAAATAAAAACACACAGCGAACCTTTTATAAAGGGCTAGCTGTGTGTTTTGTGATTAAGGCTCTTAGTTGGTCTTCAAACTTTAAATTGTCCTGTGTTGTGCGTTTTTTAATTTTGGAATAATGTTTTTTACTCTTACGCAGTTGCTGGTTCATATGACGGGAATGCAAAAGACCATCAATATTAATGTTAGAGATGATCATACCATTTTGTGTGATACAAATAGCTTCTTTTGAGATGGTAATAGCTGCTACGCCGTAGTCTTGGGTAACCACAATATCACCTTTTGAAATATGGTTAATAATATAGTAGTCTGCACTATCAGCTTCTATGTCTACGGTTATAACAGTGGCATAAGAATTGGTGATTTCGTGGGCGTAATTTTTGACGATAACAACTGGTATATTATATTTCTTAGCAATATCAACAGTTAGGTTTACAACAGGGCACCCATCGGCATCTATATATATCTTCATGGGGTCACCTCATTTTTGTTATTAACAGTATCCCGCTCGATGAGGCGAACAGAAAGAACCCTGTTATGGATGGATTTATTATTTGTCTTTGGGTCTTCTATGAGCTGAAGTACCCCGTCAAAAAGAGCAGTTGCCAATTTTTCTATTGGTTGGGCGATGGTTGTGATTCGTGGTGTTCTAAAAGTTCGAATAAAAGAATCATCATCATATCCTATTATTTTTAAATCATTTGGCACATGAATGTCATTTTCTTGGCAATGGACATAAAGGGCGTAAGCTAGAAGGTCGTTGTTACAAAAGACACCATCTATATCCTTTATAAGGGGGCTTACATTCTTAGAGATAAAATCATGATAGTACTCATAGGTTAAGTTGGTATGCTCAAGTTCTAGCATCTGATAAGGAATATTTTTTTCCATACAGGTAAGCTTAAAAGCTTCAGCTCTTCTGTTAACAAAGCTATTTACATTTAGGGCACCTGAAATATGCAATAAACTCTTACACCCATTCTCGATTAAATGTTCTGTGGCTAATTGACCCCCATGGAAGTTATCACATGCCACATAAGGAATCCCTTCATCGATATAACGGTCAAAGGTAATGACAGGGGCGTTTAAATCTCTATAAAACTTTAGATCTAGGGTATGACTGGCTATGATAATGCCATCTACTCTGTTTTGTTTAAGAATAGAAACGTATTTAAGTTCTCTTTCAACATCATTTAAAGAATTGTATAAGATGATCCTATAATCATGCTTTTGAGCAGTTAACTCCACATACTTTACAATTTCAGCAAAAAAAGGATTGGTACAATCCGGTACTAGCATACCAATCAGAAAGGATTGTTTTTTGGACAGTGCCCTTGCTATTTGGTGGGGATAATAATTTAATTCTTGCATAGCATTATTAACAATGGCTTGTGTCTTTTCACTTACGTTGGGGTGATTATTAAGAACCCGGGAAACTGTTGTGATAGATACCCCAGCTTTTTTTGCCACATCTTTTATATTAGTAGCCATAAGAAACCTCCT
>CAZLPH010000280.1:0-2532 GCA_964561345.1 uncultured Candidatus Epulonipiscium sp. | reverse complement strand
TTTACCGTCTTTTAAGAAAACAATTGTTGGAATACTCATTACGTTAAATTCTGCTGATATTGCTCTATTTGCATCTGTATCTAGTTTACCTATTTTGATCTTACCTTCATATTCTGATGCTAATTCTTCAATAACTGGCGCGATCATCTTACATGGTCCACACCAATCTGCGTAGAAGTCCACCATTACCGGAACATCTGATTTTAATGCTTCTTCGTTAAAGTTACTGTCTGTGAATTTAAAAGCCATTTTACTTCCTCCTCATTGTTTATCGTATTATTATAATATATCCATAGTATAATTTTCCCATAGTACGATTATAGTATATTTCTGATATCTTTGCAACCCTTTTTTATGTTTTCGTATAGTTTATGAAAAAAACATTTTGCACTTATTACCCTTTACCTTTTAGTGAGAATTTATCCATTCCTTCTATAATCGCTTCAATATAAGAATCTACTTCTCCAAAATACCTTTCCATATCAAAATTACCATCACTTTTATTATTGGCAGCTCCCCGTTTTCGCCTGTAATTATAATGGCGTAGTAAGTGGTCTACTTTCTCAGAAAATTTCATTGTGGTCATCTCCTAGGTATATATAGTTATAACTCACTATATGTAACAAGGAAAGGCTTTGCTATTATCTTCTTGGAAAACATTCTAATCTATAAATAGGCATACCCATAGATGAAAATCTTTCTTCATATTCAGTCATAATATTACCTGCCATATCACTAGCATGTAAATCTAAGGATATATTTTGCATTTTCCACTCACTCTTACATAGCTCATTTAGTGAGAATTCAAATAACCCCTTATTATCCGTCTTAAAGTGTAATTCCCCTTGCAAGTGTAAAATATGGCCATACTTCCCTAAAAACCTGTAGGAAGTTAACCGTTTATTCGCATGCCTCTTTTTCGGCCACGGGTCAGAAAAGTTTAGGTAAATTCTATCCACTTCCTCTTTTGCAAAAATCTCCATACAGTCTGCTACATTGTAGCAGATGTACTTAAGGTTAGAAGTAGATTCTTCCCTTTCTGCTTTTTTACAAGCTTTATACACAACCGTTTCAAATCTTTCCACACCAATATAATTAATGTCTGGGTTCTGTTTGGCTAGTTGGATGATAAATCCACCTTTACCCATTCCAAACTCCACGTGTATTTTATTGTTATTTCCAAATAGCTCATGCCACTTCCCCTTATGTTTTTCTGGGTTTGAAATAACCATTTCACTCTCTTCTAAGTACTGCTCTGCTCTAGGGTCTTTTCTTAATCTCATTGTCATTCCTCTTTATGTTTGTAAATTGTCTTTATATTATCTTATGCTTTATCTCTTTGTCCTATATTATTGCTATCCAGTACCCCGCCTCACCGGCCCTTGCTGGAACATCATTACAACAAGAGAATTTCTCGATTTTATCAATTTCTAGGGCACTTTGTGTGCTTGGGTCAAAAACACTTGGTATGCCTAGATAATATGTTACACCTGCTTCGTCCCGGCCTAGTATAAAGTGCTTATAGTCCCTATGGGCGTCCATAAGCAAGGGTTGATTTATCCACTCATTATCCAAGGTTGAAAAGGTTCTTAGGTCATCATGGGTTATACGTACCCACTTAACACCTGTATTTGTTGCCTCAAAAGGATTAATAGGAATTCTCTTTGCAAAAACATCTGCTATAGTTGCACACTCATTTCTTGCTTGCCCTGATTCAGTTTCCTGAAACTTCCTGATAAAATTATTGATGTAATCATTAATACCAGAAACCTTTTCCAATGGCTCTACAGGGGTTGAATCTGGCATTTCTTCTTTTACTATTACCTGCTTTTGAAGTTCCTCTATTATAACTTTAGATACTTGGATTGTTCTATTTAAATTCTCCACCTCTTCTTTGAGGGATAAAATTTCATCTGCCAGAAGCTGTGGTTGATTCTCATCCTTTTCTATATCTTCTAGAACTGTATCAACTTGTTTGGTCTTTGTAGCCTGGCTGACTTCTACCTTCTCTTGTGCTGGCATACTGGGTGTTGGTGGCGGCGTTAACTCAGCTTTGCTTATAACAACTGCTTTTTCCGGTATTGGGTCTTTATCACTTTTAACCAAATGCTCCCAAATATATGGTTCTGATGAAAACCCTACTAAAGGTACTACTTGGCCTTTAATATCATCTCCATTAACCACTATAAAGGCCCCATCGATATCCTGTGCCTTTATTCCACTGTTGTTGATGCTAGTAGGATTCATAACCCATCTTGTTTCTTTGTTACCACTAGGCCCTACTTGTAGCATGCCAACTTCTACACTTTCTTGCTTAGATTTACTGGTTAAATAAAGTTTATACATTTGACCAGTAGGTAATTGGCGCAAACCTTGTACATAACAACTTACTTTGTTTGGCATGGTTAATTTACAATATCCTGATGGTTTTCTTGACCTATTACCGTATCCTGGTACATCTTCATTCATGATGATTAATGTATTAAAATACATTCACAGTCCCTCTTTCTTTTCATATAATTTTACTATTAA
>CAZLPH010000279.1:0-2569 GCA_964561345.1 uncultured Candidatus Epulonipiscium sp. | reverse complement strand
ATAATTGGACAAATAATATGATTTGTATAGGGAATATTATGGGCTATTGCATCTAATGTGGGTACTCCTATAATTGGTATATCTAACCCTAGTGCCATACCTTTTGCCGTTCCCGCACTAATTCTTAGGCCTGTAAAAGATCCTGGCCCGCTGGATACACCTATGGCATCTATGGTTGATAGGTCTTGGTTTGTCATGGTACATATTTCATTTATCATAGGCATCAATGTGTGCGAATGGGTTAATTTATGGTTAATCGTGTACTCTGCCACTATCTTTTCATTTTCTAATATGGCTACACTAGCTGCTACTCCCGACCCGTCAATCCCTAATATTTTCATATGTCCTCGCCCTCTTTTATGGTGATTTTCCTATAATCCAAACCTTTTTCAAGGTCTTTTTCAATTATAATATATTTGGCATATTCTGGAATAATCTCAGGGATAATATTGGCCCACTCAATTAAGCATACCCCATCCCCATAAAAATATTCCTCATAACCGATTTCTTCCATTTCATATTCATCGCTAATTCTATATACGTCAAAATGGTAGAGTGGAAGTCTTCCCTCGTACTCATGGACAATTGTAAAAGTCGGGCTCGTAATATGCTCATCGATCTCCAGACCAAGTGCAAATCCCTTGGAAAAAACAGTTTTCCCAACACCTAGGTCCCCTATCAAACAAAATATATCTCCTTTGCTAGCCTTTATTCCTAAGTCTTTAGCAAAATCAAGGGTTGATTCTTCACTATAACTTTCATATATTAACATTTTTATTTCCTTTCACGATCATGTTTACGCTACATTAGTATTATACAGTATTCTTTGTAAATATAAAACCAGAACAATTACTTTCATTTTTTATGAATAAGTTTTTCTTAATTGCCACATACTCTAGAAAAGAATGTAAAATAATTGAAAGATAATTTATTGGAGGAATATATATGAAAAGTCTAAAGGGCACACAAACAGCAAAAAACCTAGCTGCATCATTCGCTGGGGAATCCCAAGCACGTAATCGTTACACATTCTATGCATCTGTTGCACGTAAAGAAGGATATAATCAAATTTCTAAGGTTTTTACCGAAACAGCAGATAATGAACGGGCTCATGCCAAGGTCTTTTATGACCTCCTAATCCAGGGTCTAGGCCACTCAGAAATATTTGTAGATGCAGAGTATCCTATTGGCATGGGATCTACTTTAGAGAATTTGCAGTACGCTGCTGCCGGCGAGAAAGAAGAGTGGGATAATGCCTATCCTAAATTTGCTGCTATTGCAAAGGAAGAGGGTTTCCCCGAAGTTGAATTCGCTTTTCGCCATATTATTGAAGTTGAAAAAATACATGAAAAACACTATTTATCTCTGTATAATGACCTAAAGAACGAAAGTCTATATAAACATAAAAAGGTGGAAAACTGGCGCTGCTTAAATTGTGGCTATATCCATTCAGGCACAACTTCCCCTGCCGTTTGTCCAGCTTGCAAACACCCCCAAGGCTATTTCGAACTCTCCTCTAATCCTAGATTTGTTTAAGTCAATTAAAAATGCAACCAGCATTTATTTGCTGATTGCATTTCTTTTAATGGTACTACTTATCTATGCTTGCCTGGATCTTAATATACTCATGACTGGCAAGATTGCTTTAACAACAGTCACCGATACCACGGATACAATCACGGATTTCACCACATTAAATGGCGCTATTATTAGGTATACAAATGATTTCATACCTGTAATTGCCGGGTTGAGTTTTGTTCCCATTTGAATAATCTGCTCTAGTGGCATAAATTTTGAATATAAAGGAAGCACAATAAAATAATTACTAATACAGCCTACAATAGTCATGCTTAAAATACCTAATACAATCCCTGCCATAGTAGCTTTGAAACTTTTGTTTTTGCTTGTAATAATCATAAGAGGCGCCAAGTAGGCCACACTTATAATTAGGTTTGAAGCTTCTCCCACGTATCCTGTGGTAGTACCTGATACAAGCAAATCCATTAAAATTTTGATAAAGGGTATTACTAAGCCTGCTAAGGGATGTATTACCAGTACCCCTACTATTGCAGGCACTTCACCTAAATCAATTTTTAAAAACGGTGGAAATATTGGTAGGCTAAAATCAAATTGCATAAGAACCACAGAAATAGCTGTTAAAAGCCCCATTCTTATGATATTCTGAGTACTAAAAAGCCTGTTTTGTTCTTTGTCCATTCTCAATCTCTCCTTTTTGCCCACACAAAAGCAACCCTGAAATTCACGGGGTTGCTACATATGCTTACAAAAAGACTATAAAATGCATATGCAACTCTTCTCCCATCCAGACTCTACTGTCGGTTTTGGATTTACACCAAATCAAGATTTATTTGTTAATAAATCTTTCGCGGACTATACCGCCGGTCGGGAATTTCACCCTGCCCTGAAGAATTTCATATTACTTTGTAATGGTTCTAATATGTTGTTTTTACAAATATATTATACAACACAGGTCTAGCAATGTCAATGAAATCAAGCCTATTTGAATTTGTTAGATTTTCATTGATAGGCCTATCTTTTGCCTTTCGAC
>CAZLPH010000278.1:0-2588 GCA_964561345.1 uncultured Candidatus Epulonipiscium sp. | reverse complement strand
GCTGGGTCAAATGTTACAATCTTTAATTCTTTGAAAAAACCTATGATAAAGGCTAAGTTCAATAAGAGAATTGTTCCCATAGTATAAACTGACTTTGGCCCTATATCTTTGCCAAATAAAACCAACCTATCAAATGGTGCGTAAGCTAGCTCTCCAAGTAAAACTGAATCTGTATCTAAGTGAACTGATCCTGCGTATTTAGAGATAATTATAATGGCAATACTAAATAGAAGCGGAAACACAATTCCTATGGCTGAGTCTTCCGAAACTAACCTGGTACTATTTAATACTTCTGTTAAAAACACTGTTATAACGCCCATTATGGTAGCCCCTACTATTAATAGCGGCGATGATAAACTCTCTGTCATAAAGAAGGCTATTACAATGCCAAGTAAAATCGTATGGGTAATAGCATCTGTCATCATAGACATTTTTCTAAGAACTAAAAACACGCCTGGAAGAGAACAAGCTACAGCTACGATAATTGCTATTAGTTGTATTTCTAAATCTGCTGACATATTACCTCTCCTCCTTTTGCTCAAAATAATTCTCTACACGGTCTATTCCTTCATGGGTTATAAACCATTCATCAAAGTAATCCTTGCTTGCAAACCCTCTTTTTACTAGGTCATCAAGCTGTTGACGAATTAGCTGTTTTCCTTTTTTATTTAAAGATACATTTGAACTTATGGTATCTATATCATGACTATGTTTTTCATTGCCATGATTCATTGCTAAGTGATATAGATTTGCTAAGACCTGATCTTCATTAATTGATTTCTGATTTTTTCTATTGGTCATATAACGCCAGATCAGCCCTCTATTAGGTGCTAAAGCAAGACTTATAATAACAATAATACTGATAATAACAACAATCATAGGCCCCGTTGGAAGCTTGGTTACCACTGAGCTAACAATAGTACCCCCTATACCCGATATTGCCCCAAATATAGCCGATAGTACCACCATTACGTGGAGTTTGTCTGTCCACTGCCTGGCCGCTACAGCCGGCGCTGTTAGCATGGCACTCATTAAAATAACCCCTACTGTTTGCAGGCCTAATATAATAGAAGTTACAATCATAGCAAAAAGAAGGGTTGTGATCTTTTTTGTATCATATCCTAAACTTTCTGCAAAATCCATGTCAAAGGAAACGAGTTTAAACTCTTTCCAAAAAAGTGCTACAAGTATTAAGAGAATAACCCCTACGGCTCCTATAACTTTAACGTCTCTAAGTAACACAGTTGACGCTTGCCCAAATATAAAATTCTCAAGACCTGCTTGGTTGGCATTAGGTATCTTTTGAATATAAGTCAAGAGGACAAGTCCCCCACCAAAGAATACCGAAAGCGTCAGAGCTAAGGCACTATCAAATTTTATTCTAGAGTATTTACTAATCCCATTAATAATAAATGTCGCTAATAGGCCTGTAACAAGTGCTCCTAAAAGGAGTATTTCTGTGTTTTTTGTTCCTGTTAAAAGGAAAGCGATAGCTATTCCTGGCAGAGCAGCATGGGAGACCGCATCCCCTAGTAAACTTTCTTTTCTAATCACTGCAAAACTTCCAAGAACCCCACTTATAATACCAAGAAGTGCGGAGCCGATGGAGACAATTTGCAGGGTATAATCTGTTAAAATTAGATTTATAATGTCCAAATTAATCACCTACCTTTTCAAAATTTGCCCTGTACTTCTATATGTTCTGTTTAAATTTTCATCTGTAAATACTTCCTCTACAGGTCCTACTTCTATAATTTGTCTATTTAATAGGACAACCCAGTCAAAATATTCTTCTACTGTCTGAAGGTCATGGTGTACAACCACTAGGGTCTTTCCTCTGTTCTTTAGTTCTTTTAATAATTCTACAATAGCAACTTCTGTTTTTGCATCTACCCCTTTAAATGGTTCATCCATAAAGTAGATATCTGCATCTTGAACAAGGGCCCTTGCTAAAAATATCCTTTGTTGCTGGCCACCTGAAAGCTGTGAAATTTGTCTATCTGCAAACTCTTTCATTCCAACCTTTTCTAAGGCTTCAAGGGCTAGTTCTTTATCTTTTTTACCTGGTCCTTTAAACCAACCAAGCTCACCATATCTCCCCATTAAAACCACATCTAAGACGTTAGCCGGAAAATCCCAATCCACACTTTCACTTTGGGGAACATAACCAATATGCTTCCTATGCTCCTTATAACTCTCACCATTAAATAGTACACTTCCTGATACAGGCTTTATTAAATCCAGCATGGCTTTAATCAGGGTTGACTTACCTGCCCCATTTGGCCCTACAATAGCCATTAAAACTGATTTAGGAATTTCTAAGTCCACGTCCCACAAAACAGGTTTTGCACTATAGGCCACTGTCATATCTTCTACTTTTATAATATAATCAAGCTCTTTCATTTGAGTCCTCCTCGTTAATAATTATTTTAATGCGTCTACAATTACATCGATATTCTCTTTAACTGTTCCAATATAAGTCTCTGCATCTGTCCCGACATCCCCTGTAGAGTCTGAGTAAAGCTCACCACCAATTTCTACATCAAAGCCTTTTGCTTTAACCGCTTCTTGAAGGGCTTCTATATTTT
>CAZLPH010000277.1:0-2598 GCA_964561345.1 uncultured Candidatus Epulonipiscium sp. | reverse complement strand
TAACAGCTGATGGAATTATGCATCTTAGTGAGCCAGTAGAAAAAGAAAAACCACAAGTAGAGCGGCTAGCACCAACACTTGTGAAACTTCATTACTCACGAGATGATGAGGATTATGAAGGGTGGCATATTTGGACATGGGATGAAGGAAATAATAAAGATGGTCAAGAGGTTGAATTTATAGGGAAAGATGACCAGGGATTATATGCTGTCATTTCCTTAGCAGATATTACTGATAAAGTAGGCTTTATCATCAAACGAAATGGATGGTCGGAAAAAGATTATCATGATGATTTATTTATCGATACATCCACAGGAAATCAAGAAGTATTTGTTACTTCAGGGGATCCAGATTTTATATCAGGACCTATTGCCTATAAGCATGATGATGTAGAAGTAACTGTGAATTACACCCGTAGAGATGGCAATTACCAAGGGTGGAATTTATGGATGTGGGCAGAAGGTAACGATGGTGAAGGGGTGGAATTTACCCAAGACAATGAAGAGGGTAAAACAGCAAAACATCAATTCTCAAATATGACTGGGGAAAGCAAGGCTAGTCTTATTGTACGCAACAGTACAGAAGCTGATGATTGGGCAGTGAAAGATGGCGGAGATCGTTTTATAGATTTAACCTATGCTAATGCAAAGGGGGAGATTACTGTTTATTTACTAGAAGGAGACTCTAATGTATATTACGGAAAAGTAACAGCGTCTATTACCAGTGCTGAGTTAATGGATGACTTTGAGTCCATTGATTTTGCAGTTAATATACCTGTAACAGAAATAGCAGATGTAGAATTATGGGAAACAGCCGGTGACACTAAGCTTGATGCGACTGTAGTAAATGCAGATGGTATCACAGGTACCATTAAAGCACCACTTGAGCTTGATATAGCCACAGCTTATGAAGTGCGTATTAAAAGATATGGTGTCTTGCCTGTAGGCCTAAATAATATCTATGGCACCCAGAAATTTGCAGACCTCTATACATATGAGGGAGACTTAGGGGCGCTATATACAAAGGAGCAAACAGAATTTGTATTGTGGGCACCTACTGCAACAAAGGTAAAAGTTAAATTATATGACAATGGTAGTGACGGTAGTCCACTTGCTACTTATGCCATGATCCCAGGAGAACAAGGGACATGGTTATATGAGGCAAGTGGAGATTTAAATGGCACATACTACACCTATGAGGTAACAGTTGCTGGTAAAACAGTAGAAGCTGTTGACCCATATGCAAAAACAACAGGAACTAATGGAAAACGTGGTATGGTCATTGATTTATCTAGCACCAATCCAACCAATTGGCAGTTAGATGATCATATAACAGTTCCAAATCAAACAGATGCAATTATTTATGAGCTTCATGTCAGAGACTTATCAATGCATCCAGATTCAGGTATTACCAATAAAGGCAAATTTAAAGGACTTATTGAAACAGGTACAACACACACAAATGGAACAAGCACAGGTCTTGATCATATTAAAGACTTAGGCGTTACACATGTTCATCTGTTACCTGTTTACGATTACTTATCAGTAGATGAGAGTAAAATAGACACACCACAATTTAATTGGGGATACGATCCACAAAACTATAACGTACCAGAAGGATTTTATTCCACAGATCCAAGTCGTGGAGAAGTGCGCGTTAATGAATTTAAAGAAATGGTAAAAGGTTTACATGAGAACGACTTAGGCGTTATTATGGACGTGGTATATAACCACTTAGGTGGGGATGGGGCGCAGTCTAACCTTAATCTAATCGTACCAGGATATTATTTCCGTATGAACGAAAAAGGGGAATTCTCCGATGGTGCGGGATGTGGTAACGAGACAGCTTCAGAGCGTTCTATGATGCGTAAGTTCATGGTAGATTCTGTAACCTATTGGGCAAAAGAGTACAATATCGATGGCTTCCGTTTTGACCTTATGGGACTACATGATATTGAGACCATGAACCTAATTCGTGCAGAATTAGATAAAATTAATCCAGAAATTATTATGTATGGTGAAGGTTGGACAGCTGGAGATACACCTCTTCCAGAAAAGGACCGAGCACTTAAGAAAAACGTTCCAGAGCTAGACTCTAGAATAGCAGCATTTAGTGATGATATACGTGATGGACTTAAGGGTTCAGTATTCAATGAGAAAGATGTAGCTTTTATAAACGGAACGACAAAAGATGCTAAAGCTGCAGTCGAGAGCATAAAATTTGGTGTTGTTGCATCTACGCAACATCCACAAGTTGATTATACAAAGGTGAATTACTCAGAAGAGCCATGGGCTAATGAGCCAACTCAAACAGTAACTTATGTTTCTGCTCATGATAATCATACCTTATGGGATAAGATTGGAATATCAGCGCCAAATGCAACAGAATTTGAACAAATCCGTATGGATAAATTTGCAACAGCAGTAGTGTTAACATCACAAGGAATGCCCTTTATTCATGCAGGAGAAGAAATGCTTCGCACAAAAGGTGGGGATGAAAATAGTTACAAGAGTCCAGATAGCGTTAATCAATTAGACTGGGCACGCAAAGATCAATACCCAGAGGTATTTGAGTATTACAAGGGTTTAATTAATTTGC
>CAZLPH010000276.1:0-2614 GCA_964561345.1 uncultured Candidatus Epulonipiscium sp. | reverse complement strand
AAGATTAAAGCAATGAAACTAATCTGCGAAAAATACACACCCAGTAAGATGGCCTATTTTGACACAGCCATACAAACAGGTCTAGCTAGGGTAGCGGTATACGCCGTAGAAATAAAAGAAATTACAGCTAAGAGAAAGAAGTATAATTTAGAAGGTAAGGAAATGAAGGAGAGTTGTAAATGAGAAAATCAAGCAATATCAGAACATTACTTATGATTATGATATGCCTTGTTCCTTTAATCATAGCGCCATGGACATATGATTATTTTTATTATCCTAAAATACTGTCAGTTTATATTATAACCTTGGTTATGATAGGCATACATATTAATGCAAAGGATAGATTAAAATTACACATACATAATTCAACAAAAGTACTAATGGGTTATTGGTTGCTGCTGATTGTTTCAACCTTTTTTTCAATAGATCCTATTAACTCAATCTGGGGTGGTTTGGGGCGAGAAGAAGGTCTAATTACCATTTTTGCATATGGCTTATTGTTTATGATTGCAAAAAACTATTTTACATGGGATAAGAAGTATTTGAAGTGGCTTATTGGATCGGCAGTTATAGTATCTTTATATGGTATATTACAATATTTTGGCTTAGACCCAATACCAAGAGATGATATAAGATATAACTGGGGAGGCAGAGCATTTTCCACAATAGGTAACCCAAATTTCTTAGGGTCCTACCTAATATTGATGCTTCCTCTACCCATGATCTCATTTATTGAAAGTAAGAAGATATTACCTTTAATAGGCAGTTCAATTATTTACACCTGCCTTTTATTAACCTTTACAAGAAGTGCAATCATTGGGTTTTTTATAATTCTAGTCTTAATTGCAGTATATATTTATAAAAACAAATTTCTTTGGAAAAAAGCAGTTTTACTTGTTAGTGTTTTTTCTCTTATAACAATAGTAATCAACTTCCAGAGCAATGGAAAGTTATTTAGTCGGGTTTTGAGTATTGGTAGTGATGCGAAAATATTAATTGAAAAAGAAGAAGCCTATGAAAAAGCAGGTGCAAATAGGGTGTATATTTGGATGAGAACCTTAGACTTGGTCAAAGAAAGACCAGTTGTGGGATATGGCCTTGAAAATTTGCAGTTACCTTTTGTAAATAAATATAGTGATGAAATGACAGATCTTTATGGCACCGTATACCTTGTAGATAGAGCCCATAATGAATATTTGCATATTGCCGTTTCTTCTGGTATTCCCTCATTAGTCCTATATTTAATCTTTATATTGTTATGTTTAAAAAAAGGATTGACTTTACTGAGAAAGGATACTAGATATCTCCCTTACTTTACAGCCGTTTGTGCTTATCTCGTTCAAGCTTTTTTTAATATTAGTGTTGTTTCTGTGGTCTATATATTCTGGATTTTTCTAGGCCTTATAACAAATGAAAAGATTTTCCAAGTAAGTGAAAGCAGGGACTGATAATGAGTAAGGTATCTAACGCACTAAAGATGTACATGCTCCTGCAAAGCAGGGGCAAGATGAAAGTTGCAGAAATAGCAAAAGAGCTTAGCGTAACCCCAAGAATGGTCAAAAACTATAAAACGGATTTAGAAGATGCCCATATCTACATAGGCTCTGTCCTTGGTAGACACGGTGGTTACTACTTAGAAAGCCATATGAGTCTAAGGGGACTTTCCACCACAGTAGAGGAACTTGATGCCCTAAAAAAAGCCAGCAAAATCATAAGGAGTGGTAATTACCACTTTGCCCTTGATTTTGAAACCTTAACCAGTAAAATTCTAAATGAAAAAAATGATTTTCAAGATGTGTGCTACTATCCAAAGGGAATAAGCCCGGCGGTTATGGAAAAGGACCAAGAAATTTGGCGTGATATTAATGGGGCAATAGAAGCAAATAAGAAAATTAGAATTAAATACGGGGCAATCGGAAAAAAAGACCAGGACATACAAGAGCGAATCATTCACCCCTACGGATTATGTGACCACAAAGGAGCGGCTTACATCTATGGCTATTGTGAGCTTAGGAAAGAAGGCCGGATGTTTAAACTAATAAGAATCATCAGCCATGAGATCCTAAGAGATGACTTTACCATTAACCCAAGGTTAAACTTTAAGGAAAATATTAAGAACTCATTTGGCATTTACAACGATCCGCCTATTAACCTAGAACTGAAAATTAAGTATCCCATGAGCCAAATCGTGAAAGAAAAGATATACTCAGCCAATCAAAAGATAGAAGAAATAGACCATAAAGCAATCATATTTACAGCTAAAATGGGCGGCTATACGGAGATTAAAGGGTGGATTATGGGGATGGGGTCTTTGGCCCAAGTTATAAAACCACAAAAGCTAAAGGAAGATATTATAAGTGAAGCCAAAAAGGTCCTGGCAGCATATGAAACTGAAAACTAACTATCTAGAAATATTATACAGGAGTGATAATGATAAGAAAAAGATAAAGACCAAGAGGTGGAAGAGGCTGTTGATGTTAATAAAAAACGTATGACGGTAGAAGTAACTTTGCCAGCTTCCTTCTTAGGACTAGACAGCGCCAGAACCACAACCACAACCTGAGCCGGGATGGAAACCAGAATTAGTACCAGAACCAGAAACACAACCAGAAGA
>CAZLPH010000275.1:0-2659 GCA_964561345.1 uncultured Candidatus Epulonipiscium sp. | reverse complement strand
GTTGACGTACGATAGCACGACCCATAGCAACACGCTGTCTCTGTCCACCAGAAAGTGCTTTTGGTTTACGGTCTAATAGATGTTCAATACCAAGAACCTTAGCAGCTTCATGAACAGTCTTCTTAATCTGATCTTTTGGAAGCTTTCTTAATTTTAGTCCAAATGCCATATTGTCATAAACAGACATATGTGGATATAAAGCGTAGTTCTGGAATACCATTGCGATATCTCTATCCTTAGGTTCAACATCATTTACTAACTTGTCATCTATCCAAACCTCGCCCTGAGTAATTTCTTCCAGTCCTGCAATCATACGAAGAGTTGTTGATTTTCCACAACCCGATGGTCCAACGAAAATGATAAATTCTTTATCTGCGATTTCTAAACTAAAATCCTTTACAGCAACAACACCGTTAGGGAATTGTTTTGTAACACTTTTCAATGATAAACTTGCCATTTTATATCCTCCTAATTACTTTCATATGTTCTTGTAATATTACTATAGTCGTATAATACACCATTTTTATAGTATAAACCATATCTCATTTCAACAAAATAGATTTTATGCTTTTGTTCACTTTGTACAATGACATGTTAAATAAGTGTTTTTACCGATAATGCTATCAGTTTTTACTAAATTTACTGTTTATATTCAATAAAACCTTCTCCTAGTACTTCTCTTACATCACTAACAACAATAAAACTTTTCGGGTCTATCTTTTTAGATATGTCAGTAATTACTATTATTTCTTTTTTAGAGACTACACAAACTAACATGTTTCTATCTTGTTGTGAGTACATCCCTTTAGCATAAATACCTGTAACCCCTCTATCTAGTTTCACCATGATTTCCTTGGCAATGTCATCAGTTTTATCTGATATAATATATGCCATCTTAGCAAATTTCAAGCCTTCTAAAATACCATCTGATACTTTACTAGATATATATATTGCTATTATAGCATAAAGTGCATTGCCTAGTCCAAAGACTATTGCTCCAGTTAAGACAACAAAGCCATCAATTACTATAAGAATCTGGGGAATAGAAAGATGCCTTTTGTGATCATGTATTAGTGTTGCTAGTAAGTCTGTTCCTCCTGTTGAAGATTTTTCTGAAAAAACCATGCCTATTCCAAGTCCATTAATTGTTCCTCCGATTATTGCCCCTAGCAACATGTCATCAAACTGGACATCAAATAAAGGAATTATCATCAAGGCTACAATAAATCCAACAGTTCCCATAAGTGCATATATAATATACTTTGCTCCCTTTACTATAAATGTATATATAAATAAGGGCACGTTCAGTATAATAGTGAAAAGCCAAATTGGTAATCCACCGTCTATAAAGGGTTCTGTCCATCTCTTAACTACTATGGCTAGTCCTGATACTCCTCCAGTAACCAAATTCATTGGTTCAAAAACCAAATTTACAGCAAGAGCTATTAAAGTTACTCCAACAAACACCATAAGGAATCTCTTAATTAGCATAAAATTTTTATTTTCTTCCCATTTTCCCATAACTGCTCCTAACATCAAGTCCATTCATAATCTTTACAGCTTTAGATTATCTCAATTATTGGTATGTTAGGCTATTTCAAAAGCAAATATACACCATTCTGCATTGTTTTAAAAACATACCAAATACGACACTAAACATTTTACCATATTAATATTTGCTATTCAATATGTTATGGTATAATCATGTAAACTTTAAAAAAGGAGGATGAACATGTCAAGAAAAACTGTTCTAGTAACAGGAGCATCTCGGGGAATTGGAAAGTCTATAGCCATAAGATTTGCTAAAGAAGGATATAATCTAATTATTAATTGTCGACAGAATAAAAAACAATTGCTAGATACTAAAGAGGCAATTGAATCTTATAATGTCTCATGTCTAGCTCTTGTTGGAGATATGGGGGATTATAATGAAGCTGTTCTTCTCTTTGAACAAGGTAAAAAAACATATGGTACTATTGATGTGCTTATTAACAATGCAGGTATATCATATATGGGCTTGTTGACTGATATGAGTCCATCTGATTGGGATAATATTATCACAACTAACCTTACTTCACTTTTTAATTGTTGCTCTTTAGCTGCAACAGACATGATTAAGCAAAAGGCCGGAAAAATCATTAACATTTCTTCTGTTTGGGGAGTTCATGGTGCTTCTTGTGAAGTTGCCTATTCTACCTCTAAGGGGGGAATAAACGCCTTTACAAAGGCTTTAGCTAAAGAATTAGCTCCATGTAATATACAGGTTAATGCTATTGCTTGTGGGGCTATTGATACAGAGATGAATCATTTTTTAGATGAAGATGATTTACAAAATCTTATTAATGATATTCCTGCTGGTAGACTTGGACGGACTGAAGAAGTTGCCGACCTGGTTTATTATCTTGCTAGTAACAATCAATACCTTACCGGACAAATTGTTGGACTAGATGGGGGTTGGATGTAATAAAACCCCTGTTTGCTTCAAGGTTAAAAAGCCCCAGAAACACTGGGTTTCTGAGGCTTGTAAGTTCTTTGATATATTCTCTTGATTATCGTTTTGAGAACTGTGGTGCACGACGTGCTCCCTTTAGTCCGTATTTCTTCCTTTCTTTCATTCTTGGATCCCTTGTTAAATAACCAGCTTTTTTAAGAGCAGGAC
>CAZLPH010000274.1:0-2749 GCA_964561345.1 uncultured Candidatus Epulonipiscium sp. | reverse complement strand
TAAGAGAAGAAAGAGGAGGCAACTAAAAATGTTGAAGGAAACTATAGTTGTAGGGTTGAAGAGTGGATTAGAAGCTAGGCCAGCGGCTTTATTTGTGCAAATAGCAAGTAAATACGAAAGTCATATTTCTATTTTACTAACAGACAAACAAGTTAACGCCAAAAGTATTATGGGGATGATGTCACTTGGTGCTATTAAGGGGCAAGAGATAACATTATTAGTAGATGGTGAAGACGAAGAAGAAGCAATGAAAGCATTAACTAATTTTATTACTGCAGAAGAAGTTTCTGAGTAAGCAAATAATCAAATAAATAAGCAAGTAGCTGGAACTTTATTTAGGTTCCGGCTATTTTTGTCCTTATGGTATAATAATAAGGTAGATAAAGAATCAAAGAGAGGATGTGATTGCATGGAAACTTCATTTACTCACTTGCATGTTCATAGTGGGTATAGTCTGCTAGATGGCTCAGCTAGCATCAAAGAGCTAATTCAAAGAACCAAAGAACTTGGCATGGACAGCATTGCCCTAACAGACCACGGCGTAATGTTTGGTGCCATTGACTTCTACAAAGAAGCTAAGAAACAAGGCATCAAACCTATTATTGGCTGTGAAGTCTATGTGGCCCATAGGACAAGGTTTGATAAGGAAAAGATTGATAGTAGATCTACCCACCTTGTACTTTTAGCCGAAAACATGACAGGTTATGAGAACCTTATAAAACTAGTTTCAGCTGGTTATTTAGAAGGGTTTTACAGAAGGCCCAGAATTGACTTTGACATATTAAGAGAACACTCAGAAGGAATCATTGGTTTAAGTGCTTGTTTAGGCGGAGGGGTAAACCGGCTACTTATGCAAGGACAATACGAACAAGCTAAGGAAGTTGCCTTCTTGTATGAGGAAATTTTAGGTAAAGACAACTTCTACCTTGAAATGCAGGACCACGGGATTAATGAGCAAAAAACCGTGAACCAGCAAATGTTACGTCTTTCTAAAGAAACGGGAATACCATTGGTTGCAACTAATGATATTCACTATATTTACCCAGAAGATGCTGAGGCTCATGAAATATTACTCTGTATTCAAACAGGTAAAACAATGGATGACCCAACACGGATGATTTATCAAGGGGGGCAGTTTTATGTAAAATCTCCTGAAGAAATGGAGAAGCTATTTCCTTACGCCAAAGAAGCTTTGGCCAATACAAGCAAAATAGCCAGCAGGTGTAATTTGGATTTTACCTTTAATGAATTAAAATTACCTGAGTATGATGTGCCAGATGGTTATAATGCCAGTGACTATTTGAAGAAGCTATGTTATGAGGGGCTAGAGCAGCGGTATAACCCCGTAACAGAAGCACTAAAAGAAAGACTAGAATATGAACTAGATGTTATTATCCAAATGGGATTTGTAGATTATTTCTTAATTGTATGGGATTTTATTAAATATGCCAAGGATAATGGTATACCCGTAGGGCCAGGCCGTGGATCGGCAGCTGGGAGTATTGTTGCTTACACCTTGTCCATTACCAATATTGATCCCATAAAGTACCAACTAATATTTGAGCGTTTTTTAAACCCAGAAAGAGTTTCCATGCCAGATATTGATGTGGACTTTTGTTATGAGCGAAGGCAAGAAGTAATAGACTATGTCATTGAAAAATATGGCTCCGAACGTGTTGCCCAGATCATTACATTTGGTACCATGGCTGCAAGGGCAGTTATTCGGGACGTGGGAAGGGCTACGAATATGCCCTATGCTGATGTGGATGCTATTGCCAAGATGATTCCGTTAGAGCTTAAGATTACCATCAAAAAAGCTTTGAAGATGAATGGTGAGCTTAGAGAGCTCTACGAGAGCAACCCAGATGTTAAATATCTACTCGATATGTCAATGAGACTTGAAGGACTTCCCCGTCATGCATCAACCCACGCAGCAGGAGTGGTTATTTCAAAGAAGCCAGTGGTAGAGTATGTACCGCTAAACTCTAATGATGGGGTGGTTACCACTCAATTTACCATGAATACACTAGAAGAATTAGGGCTTCTCAAGATGGATGTGCGAATTGTTCGTTGCTGAAAACACTCAGAAATGAGAACAATGCAATGGGGTAAAGAAAATTACCTAACTATTAGTTTGATTTGAGTGGTGAAATTCCACTTGTGGATTAGATGTCGATAGTCTATCCCCTGATACTCCGACATGCGTTATGAACTTAATACCATAACGTATGAAGCTCGGTGAAGTCGGCCAAAAAGAAACCTAAACAGAAATGTATGGTGGCGAAGTAGGTCGGGGGTCCTATAAAAAGTAATATGCTTACTCACCAGGAACTGCCGTATGAAAGGCTCGTAATTTGAGACCTCAATGAAAATTGGGTTGCCCCTGTAGGGGAACTGACCGTGGCAACTGTATTGTCCATTGCAGTTGCGACAGATATCAAGTAAATGATAATAGCTCTTATTCCACTCGACAAAGGAAGAAAGAGTGGTCAGCGGGTTAAAGGCAGAAGCTAAGTTACTATAATTAAAGGATAAAATTAATGGAACAATTGAACCTTGAAAGAAAATGCCAAGGCAATTAAGTGCTAATGTTTCTAGCAGTGTAGGAAATGACCTGTGAATTCAAGGGGCAGCAGGGCGTAGTAGCGATGAAGTAGGGTAATGCCTATGGATGCGAAGGCCCATAGTCATAGATTAGAACGATGTAAAGACAGCTTGTTCGTTAAGGTAGCCGTTGAGCGAAACAAAC
>CAZLPH010000273.1:0-2769 GCA_964561345.1 uncultured Candidatus Epulonipiscium sp. | reverse complement strand
GGTCACCGGTAAATTCTTTGGAAATTAAAGTTTTATTAAAAGGTGCTTTAACAAGCAAAATTAATGATAGACAAGTTTATATGAGAGGAATCCAACGTTCATATGAATACGAGGGATATTATACAGAATAATGAGAGGCTGTGATAAAGCTCTTGTTTCAGATTGCTTATAACCAGGGTAAATAATAAGACTTAACAAAATAGGGGGAGAACAAATTAAGCCATATTTCTTTCAAGTATGCTACAATTAAGTGACAACTAAGATTTGAAAAAACAAACAATAGATGAAATAAAAATGCCAAGGCAATGATTCCTTATAGAGATAGGTCTACACCAAGGAGGGGTTAAATAATGCGAATTATTATTTCACCAGCGAAAAAAATGACAGTAAATAACCATATCTTTGGCCATAGGCAGATGCCAGTCTTTGTAGGTGCCGCAAAGACCCTATTAGATTATTTGCAAGGTCTTGATTATGAGGCCTTAAAAGCCATATGGAAATGCAGTGATAAGCTTGCAAAGGAGAACTTTATCCGGGTTCAAAATATGGCTTTAGACAAGAACCTAACACCGGCGATATTTGCTTATGAAGGACTGCAATATCAATCCATGGGGGCTAATATATTTACCAATCAAGAGCTAGATTATGTAGACCAACATTTGCGAATTTTATCAGGCTTATATGGGGTCTTGCGTCCTTTTGATGGCATTGTACCCTACCGATTAGAAATGCAGGCTAAGTTCCAAGATTGGGACTATGACAACCTATATGAGTTTTGGCATAATAAGATTGGAGACCATCTTTTTGCTGAGACAAACTGTATTATTAATTTGGCATCAGCTGAGTATAGCAAAACCATTGCTAAGCATTTGCCGCTAGACACAGAATTTATAACTTGTGTATTTGGAGAGCTTACCCAGGGAAGGGTCATTCAAAAGGCGACTTTATTAAAGATGGCAAGGGGTGAGATGATCCGGTTTATGGCCGCCCATAATATTACCCAACCTGAGGAAATTAAAGGTTTTAACCGGCTAGGTTATAGCTTTAATGCTGACTTATCTAACCAAGATAGCTATGTTTTTATTAGGGATTAAGGTATAGTAGAGAAACCTTCAGCAAAAGAGGCCTAATGAAAGGGAAGATAAGTGAAAGTACTAGGCATTGTAGGCAGTAAAAGAAAAAAGGGAAACACAGCTCATTTGGTTGAAAAGGCACTAGATGAAATTAAGTCTGATACCATAGAAACCGACTTAATATTTCTAGGAGACTACAATATTGGCGGGTGCACTGGGTGTGAGGGGTGCAAAGATACCTACAAATGTGTTATTCAAGATGATATCAGATCTTTGCAGATAATGATCGGTCTGTCTGGTCTAGTGTTAATGAAATATTAGGGGGAAAATACGCTGTTGTTATAGCCATTTGTGAGCAAAATGATATAAAAGATATGGGCTTTACGGCGGAAGCGATGAGTATGCCCCTTGAGGCGTTAGGGTATAGAGTTGTAGAAACCGTTAAGGTTCTGCACTTATACAAAAAAACCGACGCATCTGGCCATATAATGGTACCTATAATCAAGACATAAAAACTTCTGTTTCCTAATGAATCCTGTTATAATAAAAGCAATAAAAGCAGGACGGTATTCATATGAAAAAGAGAAGAAGCTTCACCCTAGAATTTACAGCAAGGCTATGGGGCGGGGAGGGACCAAAAGGCTTTTCTAGACCTAGTTGCCCTGGAAAAGGAGATGACAGAAAGGTAGGGAAGTAAAAATGGATAAAAGTAGGTCGGTTAAAGGAATACTTGCTATGACACTTGTGTCTATCATCGTGATGTATCTAATAGAAGTCGTTTTAAACACAGGATATTTACATAAATCAATCCTTAAGCTAGTCTTTTTTCTTGTTTTGCCAGTTGCCTATACCCTATATGATAACAATATAAGGATAAAGGATAACTTTAGGATAAAGTCCAAAGGATCTCTCACGTATTCGGCCTTACTAGGTATTGGTGTCTATCTCATCATATTGTCAGCTTATTTTATCTTGAAAGATCTTATTGACCTAAGTAATATCATAGATAGGCTAGATGAAAATATGGGAGTAGATAAAAGTAACTTTTTGGCCATTGCCCTTTATATCTCATTTGTCAACTCTTTATTAGAAGAATTCTTCTTTAGAGGCTTTATATTTGCGAACCTTAACAGGGTAAATGGAAGAGTGTTTGCCTATACAATGAGTGCTTTTATCTTTTCCATCTACCATGTAGCCATTATGGGCAGTTGGTTTAGCCCCCTTATATTTATCATTGCTATGGCAGGGTTATTTATTGGGGCACTGATATTTAACTATTTAAATGAGAAAGGCGGGAATATTTATCACTCCTGGCTGGTGCATTTAATGGCTAACCTGGCAATTAACACTGTGGGGTTTATCATGTTTGGGATAATTTATTAGAAAAAATAACTAACCGGGGATGAGCAGAGTATCGTATTACCCAGCCTAAAAAAGTTATAAAAGTGCCTACGCTGAATCAGCATAGGCACTTTTATCTTTTTATGAGTCTTTATATTTCCTTTAAAACAAGCTCATCCATATCTACCCTTGGCCTAGGGGAAGGCGCCTGGTCTGGATAACCAATTGGTAATAGGGCAACAACTTCATATCTTTCATCAAGGTCTAGAAGTTTGCTGGTTTTTTCTTGGTCAAACATCATGACCCAGCAACTGCCAAGGCCTAGGTCTACGGCTCTTAGGGTAATGTGGTCAAT
>CAZLPH010000272.1:0-2771 GCA_964561345.1 uncultured Candidatus Epulonipiscium sp. | reverse complement strand
TTCAAATCAGGAAAAGGTTTTTCTGACGCTACATTTAACAAGAATGAGACTTGCAGAAAAAAATAGTGTGGATTGTGACTGGTAAAGCAGGCAAGACCAAAATCTAAATACACAAAAGTGTATTTAGATTTTGGTCTTTTTTTATTCACACTTTTTTATATAAAAACAAAAAAATAGGAGGAAAAAAATGAAAGATAAGATTTTTGGAATATTACAAAGGGTTGGACGTTCGTTTATGTTACCGATTGCAGTATTACCCGTAGCAGGTTTACTGTTGGGGGTGGGAAGTTCTTTTACCAATACCACAACATTAGAGACTTATGGATTGATGGGAATTATGGGGCCAGGGACCCCAATAAATATCATATTGTCTGTTATGAATTCCTGTGGAAGTGTTATATTTGACAACCTTCCACTCTTATTTGCTATTGGTGTTGCACTTGGAATGGCTAGAAAAGAAAAAGAAGTTGCAGCTCTCTCAGCAGCAATTGCCTTTCTTGTGATGCACTCTGCTATAGGAAATATGATTGTTTTGAATGGCGGTGAAGAAGCCATGATGAGTGGTGCAACAGCGTCTGTGTTAGGAATAACATCTATGCAGATGGGAGCATTTGGAGGTATTATTGTAGGTGTTGGTGTCTCAATGCTACATAATAAATTCTACAAAATAGAACTTCCACAAGCCTTATCATTTTTTGGTGGGACAAGATTTATTCCAATCATAAGTACGGTCGTATACGTGTTTGTAGGAATTTTAATGTTTTATGTTTGGCAACCAGTACAAAGTGGTATCTATGCTCTTGGTAATTTAGTAATGGCATCAGGATATGCCGGGACTTTTTCTTATGGTTTAATAAAGAGACTCTTAATACCTTTTGGTTTGCATCATGTTTTTTATCTTCCATTTTGGCAAACAGCAGTTGGTGGGACCATGGAAGTTGCAGGAACCCTCGTGGAAGGTGCGCAAAATATTTTCTTTGCACAACTTGCAGATCCAGCAACAACACAATTTTCATCAATGGCCACAAGATTTTTCTCTGGTGAATTTATTGTAATGATTTTTGGTCTTCCAGGCGCAGCACTTGCTATGTATAAAAATGCAAAACCAAGTAAGAAAAAGGTGGTTGGCGGCCTCTTGTTATCCGCAGCATTAACCAGTATGTTAACAGGGATAACAGAGCCTTTAGAATTTTCCTTTCTATTTGTTGCCCCATTACTATTTGGGGTCCATGCAGTTTTAACAGGTGCAGCATATATGATCACACATATGCTCAATGTAGGTGTAGGCTTAACTTTTTCAGGTGGATTTATTGATTTATTATTATTTGGTATACTTCAAGGTAATTCAAAGACAGGTTGGCTTTGGATACCGGTGGTTGGCCTTGTTTATTTTGCAGCTTACTACTTTATATTTAATATTTTAATAAAAAAATTAAATCTTAAAACACCAGGAAGAGAAGAAGAGGACGAGGGAACAAAGCTTTATACTAAAGCGGACTATAAAGCAAAGCAAAGCGGAGAAGATATTGACTCATCTGCTGATTTTGAACTATCAAAAGAAGAAGAACTATCAGCCGCAATTGTAGAGGGCTTAGGGGGAAGGGATAACATTACTGACATAGATTGCTGTGCAACTAGACTAAGGTTAACTGTAAAAGATCCGTCTAAGGTAGTAGAGAAAGATATAAAATCTACAGGTGCAGCAGGAATCATGAAAAAAGGGAATGGAATTCAAGTGGTTTATGGTCCAAAAGTAAATCTTATTAAAAGTAATTTAGATGATTATCTAGCGAAATCACCATCTAATAAGATAGAGGAAATATATGCACCAATTGAAGGCAGGGTTGTTTTACTTGAAGACATGGAAGATGGTGTTTTTTCTGAAAAAATGGTTGGTGATGGGCTGGCTATTGAGCCTAAAACAGGAATTGTAACTGCGCCCTTTGCAGGAACGGTATCTATGGTATTTGATACAAAACACGCTTTAGGATTCTTATCAGATAATGGGGTAGAATTGCTCATTCATATAGGGATAGATACAGTACAATTAAATGGCAAATTCTTTGATATTAAAGTGCAAAGTGGCGATAAAATTAAACCAGGAGATGTCATTGCTGAGTTTGATATGGCGGGCATAAAAGAAGCGGGCTATAGCCTGATAACACCAATTATTGTTACTAATATAGATGACTATAGAGCCATTGAAGGACTTGCAGAAGGTGATATAAGAGCAGGTCAGAAACTCTTTGAAGTAAAATAAATAAAAACAAAATTCGGCAAGCCCCCCTCCTAGATAAGCCTAGGAGGGGGGCTTGCCGAATTTTCTGTTAAAGGAAAATTAGTTTCTCTTGACAGTGGCAGAAAAGGGGTATATAGTTAATTACACAAGCAACTAACCGATTAGGAGGGTATCATATGCTAATTAAGTTTAATGATGATAGGCCTATATTTATTCAAATAGCCCAGGGAATTGAAGATGGGATTATCTCAGGTGTTTTTACACAAGAGAGTCAAGTGCCATCCACAACAGAAATATCAACAAGCTACAAAGTTAATCCAGCGACAGTGCTAAAAGGAATGAATCTACTAGTTGATGAAGGTATTCTTTATAAAAAAAGGGGGATTGGCATGTTTGTGGCAGAAGGTGCTACTAATAAATTAAGAGAAAAACGTAAGAAGCAATTTTTTAGTCGTTATATTACACAACTTGTAAGTGAGGCTAATAAGCTAGATTTAAAAAAAGAAGATATTATCCATATGATTGAAAGGGG
>CAZLPH010000271.1:0-2771 GCA_964561345.1 uncultured Candidatus Epulonipiscium sp. | reverse complement strand
TATTATTTTCAGTATTATTATTTTCTATCATGATAATCATCCCTTCTACTTTTACTATATTAATGACCACAAGTAGAGTATGGGCCTAAACCATTAATCCTATACATCATATATTTGTTTTCCACCTATTTTTCTTAGTAACAAGGTTTTTCTTTTTTTCTTGTTTTTATACATTAACTGGTCTAAATGATTTAAAAAACCACATGTATCCCTATATTCTGGTGTGTACATACTATAGCCCACACTAATATGCAATTGGTAGTTTTCTTTGCTTTTTTTATTAAATAATTCAAAATTCCTTTTCAGCGTCTTTATTAGCTCCTTAAGTATTTCCTCATCTTTTATATTTACTAAAACAATAAATTCATCTCCGCCATACCTAGCTATAAAAGCGTTCCTATGGAAAGTTTTATTAAGCAAAATAGCGACATTTCTAAGAGCAGAATCTCCTGCCTTATGACCCCACTCATCATTGATTCGTTTGAAATCGTCTAGGTCAATCATAATACCTGCAAACCCTTCATAATCTGGCAAACTACAAATCTTTCTATTGAGATAAAAATCTAATTGTCTCCTATTATATAGTCCTGTTAGGTAATCTGTTTTAACAATTTGGCTTTGAATCATAATATAGACGATAAGTATAGAAACTGTACAGCCTGGCCATACCAAACTCGTACCAAAAAACATCATCTGAAACACAAACCCCATCATTGGTGGTAATAAAAAGAATAGCATAGGAACCCGCTCTCTTTGATTAATCTTTTCCCAATTCCTAAGTATTAGCCAAAAGTTGTAACTTAACAAGAGGCCAAATATTCCATTTGATATAACTGTCCACTCCCCCCTATGATAAATATTATTCACATCAATAATAAAGTATTTGTTAGTAATGGGGGTGCTTAAAGCAATAAGCATATTTATAGCCACAAGAATAATAACGGGCATATATCGTTTCCCTAACACTTCCTCCTTGGGTTCAATTGTTAATATCACATACAATAACCATATGGCTAAAGGAATAGTATGTAAGGCAAACAAGAAGACATCTAAGCCCATATGAACAAGCCAGGCTATTCTCCCCGGTCGTCCATTCATCACCCAGGTTAAGGCTTCTAAAACAAGGGGAATCATCATGGTTAAAGTTAAGTATTTAAAAGTCTTCTCTCTTCGGGAAAGTATTTGTACTTCATATTTTAATTGTATGTATATGGCACTTAGTACAGCTAGGGATATGATATATACTTGTAATCTAATTATTAATTCCAAGGGTATCGTCCTTTCCAAACTTATATTGGTCCTATTTAATATAAATCCCTTGCATTATACCATAAATTCCAAACATTCCCTATGCTTAACACAATATTATTTTCGATTAATATCTTAATAAGATTTGACATGAAAAAATATAAATGTTATGATTAAAAACAAATTAAATATTAAGTAGAGGCCGCGTTGTTTATTAGTAGGTATTTTGATTCCGCAAGGGAATATGACAAGTACTGAAAGGGGACGGCGCCGAAGGGCAACAAATCTTGTAATTTTCTTGTCCCTGGTTGTATAGCGAATAACTGTACAACTGTCATCTTATGCGTTAAAATAACTATAAGGTGGAGTGCTACTGTGAAGTTACATAATAAACGACCTTTCTATTAAAGGGCGTTATTCACAGCTAGCGCATGCGCTAGCTATTTTTTATTTTAAAATCTATTATATTCTTTTAGGAGGCTTTACCATGAAAAAAATTAATCTTGCAATTGTTGGTGTAACAGGAATGGTTGGAAAGACATTTTTAGAAGTTTTAGAAGATAGAAATTTACCGATTGAAAACCTTTATATGTTTTCATCTGCACGTTCTGCCGGGTCTAAGATTACATTTAAAGGCACAGAGTACACCGTAGAAGAACTAACAGAAACATCCTTTGATCGTGGAATTGACATTGCTTTATTTTCAGCTGGTGGCGGTGCAAGTTTAAAATTTGCTCCTATTGCTGCAAGTAAAGGCTGTATTGTTATTGATAATAGCTCCGCTTGGAGAATGGACGACACAGTTCCACTTATTGTTCCAGAAGTAAACGGTGAAGACATTAGAAATCACAAAGGAATTATTGCCAACCCTAACTGTTCTACAATTCAGGCTTTGGTAGCACTTAAACCATTAGATGAGTACTATGATATTAAGAGAGTTATTTACACAACTTTCCAAGCCGTATCAGGATCCGGACTCGCCGGTTGGACTGATTTAGAGGAAGGCCTTAAAGGAAATCCGCCAACAAACTATCCTCATCCTATTGCAAATAACTGTCTGCCACATATCGATTCTTTTACAGAGAATGGCTATACAAAAGAAGAAATGAAAATGGTGGATGAAACAAGAAAAATTCTTCACAAACCTAATCTTGGTGTAACAGCTACAACAGTTCGTGTGCCTGTGTTTAATAGCCATAGTGAGTCTATTAACCTAGAATTCGAAAAACCATTTGATTTAGAAGAGCTAAAGAAAGTACTTGAAAATGCACCAGGTATTGTTGTTCAAGATGATGTTGAAAACAACGTTTACCCACTTCCTTTAGAAGCATCCGGTAAAGACGAGGTATTTGTTGGTAGAATTCGTCGTGACGAGAGTGTCGCAAACGGTGTTAACTTATGGGTGGTTGCAGATAATATCCGTAAAGGCGCAGCAACAAACACGGTTCAAATAGCAGAATGGATTATTAATAATATGATGTAAACAATATAATTTCTTTTATGAAAGGATGAATTATATGGCA
>CAZLPH010000270.1:0-2773 GCA_964561345.1 uncultured Candidatus Epulonipiscium sp. | reverse complement strand
CCCCCATAGCTACACCTCTAATAATATGTTTAGATAATAGGAAATAAACAATTAGCAATGGTAAAATAGTTAAGGATATACCAAGATAAATACCACCATACTCAGTCTTATAAATATCTCCTTTTAGCATTTGCACCATTAATGGTAATGTATATTTGCTCTCTTCTGTCAATAATGTTAATGGTGTTATAAAGTTATTCCATGATCCTACGACACCAAAAATTGACATGGTAGCGATTGCTGGTTTCATAATAGGTATTGCCATAGTATTAAATATATAGAACTCCCCAGCACCATCTATTCTAGCTGATTCAATAATGTCATATGGCATATTGGCAAGTAAATATTGCCTCATAAAAAAGACTGTAGCAGGCGCAGCAATTGCAGGTAAAATAAGTGGTATATGAGAGTTTGTTAATCCTATCTTTAGCATAAATTGATAAAATCCAACTAAACTAAGCTGTGCTGGAATCATAATAATAGCCATAATTAAACTAAAAATAATCTTCTTACCTTTAAACTCATAAGTTGTAAGCCCATATGCTGTTAATGTAGAAAAATAAACAGATAAAGCCGTTGATCCAAATGCAATAGTTGCACTGTTCTTAAACCCTCTTAAAGCATCAAACCCTTTTCCTGTTAGGGTTTCCCAGTTAGATTTCAAAAAGGTAGAAGGTATTAATGAAATCCCCTGCTGAATAGCCGTTGTTGACCTTGTTGCATTAACTAATGTAATCCAAAAAGGGATTATACTTAAAGCCGCCAATAAAGTACACACAATATATATAAAGCTCTTTTTGAGATGATTTGGTAATCTTTGATTTTTATTTATCATCGTGTCCCCTCCTTCTTCTCTTTCTTATCTTGGAATAATCCAAAAAGTAATATGCTAAAGAACATAGCAATTATAAGCACTACAATAGAAGCTGCTGCTGAAATACCAAAGTTACGCCCACCTGTAAATGCTTGATTATAAATAAATATTGCCAATGTACCAATTGCATTGTCCGGCGCTCCTCTACCATTCGTAATTAAAAATGGAATGTCAAACATTTGTAGGCCACCTACTAAGGAGGTTACTAGAAGGTAGAGCATAATTGGTTTAATAAGTGGTAATGTGATATTAAAAAATATTTTCCGCCCATTAGCACCATCTATCATAGCTGCCTCAAATAATGCAGGGTTAATTCCTAATATAGCAGCCATAAGCATAATAAATGTCCCACCATAGAACATCCAGAACTGAATAAATGCTACAATCAACCTAGATGTTGTTTTATTTCTAAAAAATTCAAAAGGTGCCTTTAATATCCCTAGGGAAACTAATATTGTATTAATAGGTCCTTCTGGGTATCTTAATAAGGAGCTGAAAATAATGGCAACAGATGCTGCTGTAATAATACTCGGTAAGTAAAATAATACCTTGTAGAATCCCTCTCCTCTTACATTAAGTTTTATATCTGTAAACCATGCTGCTAAAATCAAAGCTATCCCTAATTGTGGTACAAAATTGATTCCCCATATAATCCCCGTATTTTTTAGCGATTGAATAAAAACTTCACTTTTTAGTAGATTCTTAAAGTTATCCAAACCTATGTACTCATATTCTGTCGCCCACCCTGCTAAATCAGTAAAACTCAAATTTATTGTGTGTATAATTGGATATAGTTGAAACAAAATAAACACAATAATAAAAGGTGCAACAAAATAATACCCATATCGGTTATAGTTAACTGTTGACTTCTTTTTCATCTTAATTCCTCCCTCTAGGTAATAGGAGGCAAGAGAACTAACCCTTGCCTCTTTAAAATTATTCTATTTCTAAATTATTCTACATCTAAATTTGGAAATAAGTTTTTAACATTGGTTCTAAAGTCAGCTTCTGCTGTTGCTTTATCTTTCTCACCTTTTGAATAAGCCGTTACTTCTTCAATCAACAGGTCTTGAATATCTAAATCTGAACCTGTTAAAATACTAGCATCAACATTTGTTGCCATATCAGCAAACTCTGTGTAATGGTTTTGCCCAGCTAAGAATGGTTCTTCATAAGCATCTTTTATCTTATTTACAATTTTTTCATTGGATAAAAGATCACCTGTATCATTAGCCCATGCTTCTAAGAAACCTTCATCTAATGTCAGGTAAGTCATTAAGTGTTTTGCTTCTTCTTTCATTTCAGTTCCTTGTCTTGCTACTAACCATGTCCCCCCCCAGAAATAAGCACCTGGTCCTTGTACCATTCCCCAGTCTCCAGCAGTTGTTGTTCCTGCATCCTTGTTCTCAGCATTATCTTTTAGAACATAATGTAGACCCCATGTAGGTAGTGGATATCCAAATACTGTGTCTGAGTTCATACCTGCAAACCAACCTTCTGACCAGGCAGCAGCTTCAGTTGTTAATCCTTCTTCTTCAAGTACTTTTGTAACTTCATAGAACTCATCTATAACTGGATCTACTACTAATTTGTCATCTACAACCCAACCTTGACTACGGTTTGCATAGAATACTTGTGATAATTCACCCGCTCCTGCAAGCATCTTCACCTCATCATTAGATGCTTCTTTAATCTTTCTAGCTGTATCTAAGAAAGTTGGGTAATCTTTAAGTAATGGTTGAACATCTACTGGTTCACTTACACCTAAATACTTTTCAGCTAAACTTCTTCTATAGAAGAAGGCTCCGGGTGCTGCTTGCCAAGAGATTCCTTTTAGGACACCATTAGTATCTCTTGCTACGTCTTTAACATATGTTGTTATGTCATCTAAGTCAGTGT
>CAZLPH010000269.1:1350-2773 GCA_964561345.1 uncultured Candidatus Epulonipiscium sp. | reverse complement strand
TATAAAGTAAAATATCAGCCAACTTTTAATATGGGTGGGTTCAGTAATAAGAACTTATTTCTACCAATATCTAGTAAGGATACGCCTATATCATATGATGTTTTAGAGTGGTACAACCCCCTTGAAGGTAATGAGACCTTTAATCAATTTAATCCTTATGTAAATCATTATTTTCTGAATCCCTTATTAAAAAAGGAAGAGGTAACAAGTGATGGTGTCTATATATTTTCAGAACTAATGAAAGCAGTTGTAAAATACTATCCTAGTGGCGTATTTGAGTATTCTAATATAGGAGCAACAGGCAGTAAGGGAAAAATACCAAGATTAGAAGCTTACAATGTGGCAAAAAAGTTCCTAGAGAAAAATGAGAGCCTGACAAAAGAAATAAGAAATACCTTATTTTTATCTGATATAGAGGAGACAAGTATAGGATATATATTTAGTTTTGACATGCGGATTGGTGGAATAGCCACTTATTTTTCAAAGGAAGAGAGAAAAAAAATAGGAATCGACCATATGGTGGAAATTACAGTCGAAGGACGTGAGGTATCTAACTTTAAGTGGAATGCTTTAGAGCTAAGACCTAAAACCACAGGATATACGACTCTTCCTAAGACAGATTATTTTACCATGAAATATACAGATGCTATTAATAAGGTATTAGAGTATGTCGCTAGTATAAAAGAATTAAATACCTTAGTGATAGAGGATATGAAATGGGTTTATATGATTGATGGCGTGGGTGAAGATGTCATACTACGGTGGATTATCAGTCATGAAGATGAATGGTACAGCCCTTAGGAGCACTTATTTTAGAGAGAGGAACTGCCTATGAACTGGAGTAGAGGGAAAAATAGACTAATTATTTTATTTCTTAGTATAAACATACTACTAGGTTGGGCAAACTATAGAAAAGAGTCAACAGCCTATGTCCTAAAAGAGACACAGCTAGAAGATATAAAGACTGTGTTAGAAGGAAACAATATTTTTGTAGACTCGCCTATTCCTAAAAAGTATAGGCCACTTAGTAAGTTGACGGTATCACCTTTTCAAATCAATGGTGCTATTCGGGAGGATTTTGTAAAAAAGTTCTTAGGGACACTAGATGGTGTTACTATTTCCATAGAAGCAGCAAAGTCTCCTAATGAAAAACCCAGAAGAGTTTACCGGAAAGACCAGGAGTACGTAACCTTCGAAGGCGAAAATATCTTATATTATAATGATAGCCAAGCTGGTGTTGGATCCCAAAGCATTGAAGTGGCTCAAAAGACAGCAGAAAAGTGGTTAGACCAGATGGACTATTCGCCTAGAAAGATGCATAGGCAAGTCGTTGAAGAATCAGGTTGTATTTATGTTATTTATTATGATAAATTTGATAGGATCCCTGTGTTTGATAGTTATATCAAGCTTAAGATCACATCTT
>CAZLPH010000269.1:0-1250 GCA_964561345.1 uncultured Candidatus Epulonipiscium sp. | reverse complement strand
ATATACTATATTAACGCCTATAATAGCGAAATTAGGGAAGAATCCCAACTATAATCTAGGCTTGTCCTAGAAATCCCTTTTACTTATCCAGATTTGATGATATACTATGATAATATGTAGACAGATAGAAATACAAGTGAAAATAAAAATAAGACTATTTAAGTATACAATAAGAGGTGTTTAAAGTTGAGTCAACTAATAATTAAAGGTGGGAAAAAGCTTAAAGGTGATGTTGTTGTAAATGGTGCTAAGAATGCAGCTGTAGCCATTATCCCAGCAGCGCTACTAGTAGAGGGTATTTGTGAAATCGAAAATGTTCCTTATATAGATGATGTTATCAGGGTAACAGAAGCAATTAGTACACTTGGCGTAAGTGCTGAGTTTATAGAGAAGAACACACTCCGTGTAGATGCAACAGAAATTCTAACATACCGAGCAACAGAAGAATGTGCTGGTAAGATTAGGGCATCATACTATTTATTAGGTGCCTTGCTAGGCAGGTTTAAAAAAGTAGAAGTGGCACTCCCAGGTGGGTGCAATTTTGGTGTGCGTCCAATTGACCAACATATTAAAGGATTTGAAGCATTAGGTGCTACTGTTGTGGTAGAGCATGGTGTTATTCGTGCCTGGGCAGATCGCTTAATTGGTACTCAGATTTATTTAGATGTGGTAAGTGTAGGGGCAACAATTAATATTATGTTAGCAGCAGTGCTTGCAGAAGGTACGACTGTTATTGAGAACTCTGCTAAAGAGCCTCACGTTGTTGATGTTGCCAACTTCCTAAATATGATGGGAGCGAATGTAAAAGGTGCAGGAACAGATACCATTCGTATTGCAGGTGTAGATAAATTACGTGGTGGCAGTTATTCGATCATTCCTGACCAAATAGAAGCCGGCACCTATATGATTGCTGGTGCTATTACAGGCGGTGATGTAACAGTTAGAAACTTAATACCAGAGCATATGGAATCAATAAGTGCAAAATTAGCAGAAATGGGTGTATTGATTGATGAGGGTGATGACTTTATAAGAGTCAGAGCACCAGAAATCTTAAAGCCTACTAATGTTAAGACCTTGCCACATCCAGGATTTCCAACAGACTTACAACCCCAGATGGCTGTTTTATTGAGTGTTGCCAAAGGGACAAGTATGATGGTTGAAGGTGTTTGGGATAATCGTTTCCAATATATTGGTGAATTAAAGCGTACAGGTGCCAGGGTTACTGTTGATGGCAGGGTTGCGGTTATTGA
>CAZLPH010000268.1:0-2796 GCA_964561345.1 uncultured Candidatus Epulonipiscium sp. | reverse complement strand
GATGCTTATAAGCCTTGGATTGTGGCCAATGAATTATCAGTAATGGCCATGAGTGATTCTGATTCTTTAGAAGGTGGCGCCGAGGCAGCACTTTATGGCGTGGATATGTACTTTTTAACAACAAGTATGGTAGCAGGTAAGCCAGTTGCGGAATTAGAAAGCATGGCCTCTCAAGCTAAAATATTTGATGATATGCCAGCAGACATGCAAGAGCAACAGCTAAGTGACGTTTTAGATGAAATCCTAGACCCAGACTTAGAAGGGGACTCAGAATCAGTGGAGACCTTGAAGTTGTGGCTTAACCAGTGGTATGCTGGAGATATAGACGGATTTACTGACTCTTTTGTAGGTGAAGCAGGTGAGGAAACAAGTGAGTTTGAGGAAGCATTATTTGGCAAGAGGGACCAAGAAATGGCAAATAAGCTTGCAGAATTGCTAGAAAAAGATGGCCAAGCTACTTATTTTGTTGTCATTGGTGCAGGACATTTAACCCAGAAAGATACAGTAAGAGAGCAATTAGAAGGTAAAGGTTATACTGTGGAGCATTTCTGGAAATAATAAGAATAGTGGGTTCGCCGTGAAAAAAATATCCTCTTTGCAACATAACTTCCTGCGTCGTTAAAAGTTGCAAAGAGGATATTTTTTCACGGCTAGACACTGGCCGATTGCCTAAAAGGCTGTAGAGCCAACAATAAGAAGGCCGGCCATTGGGGAAGAGAAGTTAATATTTTTTTGGCCTTGTCTACTCATCTTACCGGTGGCAATCTATCGGCGGGGCACTCACCCAATATACCATGACATGAAAATCAAGGGTCCCTTTGGCAACTTTTAATGACGAAGAAAGTTATGTTGCCAAAGGGACCTCTGATTTTCACCTATTTATTAGCCAAGAGCTCCAAAACTTTATTACTACGTTCGATAAATGCAGTCATTGCATCAGCCTCAAGTGGCTTATGAGATAGTAGTGCAAGATCATAGATCTGCTCGCAGAGAAGTTTAGATGTGTCCTTGTCATCTAGCTTGGTGGAGAGGAGCTGGATGAGTGGATTACTTTGGTTTAGGACAAGCTTCTCCTCAGCTTCCGGTGCACCGCCGCCTAAATCCATTCCGTACATCTTCATCATTTCTTGCATTCTACGATTTTCTTCGGATAATAGAATCATTCCGGAGATTGACTGTGTTTTTAGGTTTTCAACTTGAACATCAAGTTTTTCTTTACCCAGGGTTTCTTTAAATAAAGTGGTTAACTTTTCTACTGTATCTTTGTCTACGGCTTCGCCTTTTAAAGTATCTGATAAATCAGAGTCAACTCGGGTAAACTTAACCCCTTGGTTTTGCATTTCCACATGGGACATAAAAGGATTATCAATGGAGTGTGTTAAGTAAAGGGCTTCAAGTTCATTGTCCTTAAGTAGGTTAATATACTGAGCTTGTTGCAGGGCATCGGAAACATAAAATACTTTGTTGTCATGCTTTTCTTTATTACGCTCTAGATATTCTTTAAGTGAGATGTAGTCATCAGATGTTGTCTTGTATATAATACTATCCTTCATCTTATCAAAGAATTTAGGCTCCCTGAGGCAGCCGTATTTAACAAATGGTGATATATCATCCCAGAATTTAACGTAGTTATCATTTTCTTTCTTGTACAAGGAATTTAACTTATCAGCTACTTTTCTTGTAATGTAATCAGAAATCTGTCTGACAAAACCATCGTTTTGTAGTAAGCTTCTTGACACGTTAAGTGGCAGATCTGGGCAGTCAATAACACCTTTAAGTAGAAGCAAGAACTCTGGAATAACCTCTTTAATGTTCTCAGCAACAAATACTTGGTTGTTATAGAGTTTTATGGTTCCTTCAATGGTTTCAAGTTCGTGTTTGAGCTTAGGGAAGTAAAGTATTCCTTTAAGCCTAAAAGGATAATCCATATTTAAGTGAATCCAGAATAAAGGATCATTAAAGTCTGAGAAGGTACGCTTGTAGAATTCTTTGTATTCCTCATCTGAACAGTCGTTAGGCTTTCTTGCATAAAGTGGATTAATATCATTAAGTGGCTGTGGCTCTTCGTCTAAGGCATCTAGTTCAGTTGTATCTTCATCTGTAATAGATTCAGCGTCTAACCCATCAATATCTGTGGTTTCGGCGTCTACAGTTTCTTCCTCTTCTTTAGCAATCTCAAGGAAAATAGGTACAGGCATAAAGCTACAATATTTCTCAATGATACTCCTAAGTTCGTATTCTTTTAAGAAGCTTTCGCCATCAGCGCTGACATGAAGAATAATATCTGTTCCACGTTCTGTTCTACTGCCGTCTGTAATTTCATAGTCAGTACCACCATCGCAGCTCCATTTAGCTGGCTCGGCACCTTCTTGGTAAGATAAAGTATTAATCTCTACTGTATCTGCTACCATGAAAGAAGAATAAAAGCCAAGACCAAAGTGACCAATGATTTGCTCTTGGTCCATTTTATCTTGGTATTTTTCTAAAAAGTCCTCAGCACCTGAAAATGCAATTTGGTTAATATATTTTTCAATTTCTTCTTTTGTCATGCCAAGTCCATTATCAGAAATTGTAATGGTTCTAGCTTTTTCATTTAAAGTAACAGTGATTTTGTACTTTTCATCGGCTGGGCAAGTTGCTTCACCCATGCTACATAACTTTTTGAATTTTAAAATAGCATCAGACCCGTTAGAGATTAACTCTCTTATGAAAATATCGTGGTCTGAGTAAAGCCATTTTTTAATAATAGGGAAAATATTTTCACTATGAATAGATAAAGTTCCTTTTTGAGACATA
>CAZLPH010000267.1:0-2798 GCA_964561345.1 uncultured Candidatus Epulonipiscium sp. | reverse complement strand
CTTTAGAGAACATTTTTATATTACCGTGCCCCATAGCATGCCACACTTCTTTAGTGGTAATTCTCTTTGTCTTAGCAAGTGTATCCACAAACCTTCTTACTGTATCATCTGCTATATCCTCACTAATTAAAAACACTCTATTTGGTGCCCATCCTACCGTCTCCATTGCTTGATGTGTGGCATCTAAACCATATAAATCTTTACTCGTTTCAACCCATGTTGATACTACTGTACCTTTCATATTAGCCTCGCCCCTTTTATATGTTTATTTATGACCATCGTATTAAAGTCGTATTCCCTTTAGTATACACTATTAACAGCCTTTTGAAAACGTCAATAGTGTATAATCTAGGTTTTATAATAGACCCTGTATCATATAGAGCATAATAATCCCTGGTATCCCTAAAATCCCTACCACACCTAGGGTTATGGCATTCATTCCTATGGCGATGGTAGGCAGAAGCAAGTTAGTAATCCATATAATAATCATCCCCACCCCTACCTTGGCAGTCAGGGTAAGTAATTGCTTCTTCCAGATGCTCCAAATAAGCATAATAGCACATACGACAATCAGTCCTATAATCACTTGTTGCGAACTTATCTCTCCCATTTGGCCCTCCTCCTCTTAGTACTATGTGTACGCTGGAGGGTGGGGGTTGATGACTAACTTTGGTGGGGTTGATGGCGCATTTGGCGGGGAGAGTATATCCCACCGAGCCTCTCTTAGGGCAGGCCCTAAAGGATGCTCTGTGGGACATGCTCTCCTCGCCATTGCGAATAATCCCAAGAGAGTTAGACCCAGTTCCCCAGCCCTCTGAGGGGGCCTCTTCTATTGATGGGTGGGAAGCTTTAGGAGTGGCCTTGCCCTGGGCGGAAGATCTAACAGTGGGGTTAACCAATGCCACCGCTAAATATGGCCTTAGATCGCCTTAGATTTAAATACCACTAATCTAAGGCAAGGGTGGGCTAACATCCGGTCGCAATAAATAAAAGTTGTAATCAACAAGGGAGTTTTTATAAGCAATTTCTCACAAACACCCTCTAACCGCAGCATCCACGAAATTCTTATATACTCCCGGTTGATTCCAACTTTTATTTATGCGCCATCTACCCCAATCTATCATCGTAGATTTTTTTCATGCAGCGTATCAGGTAGCCGTATTTGATTTGGTCTGCCTTGTATTTATAAGTGTAGTATTCTATAAGCGCTGGGTCTGTGGCGGACTCGAAATGGCTAAATGTGGTGGTCATTTCTCTGTAGGCCTCTTCTATTTCTTCTATAAGCTTACGCTCATCTGGCGTCCTTCTTTTTTCTCTTTTACTAATAGCACGTTGTATTTTTCTGCTAAATTTTAATCCCTGTGGATATCCAGTCGTCTGCCCTGTTGCTTCCATGAGTTAATCATCCTTCCTAATTAATTTACCACCTATTAAAATAGGCTTTCATTATTAGTAAGTATTGACAGTCTCAAGCTAATTATACAATTCTAGTCCCATTACTCGGGAATCATGATATTTCCCTTGGATTAAGTAGTCTCTTGTTTGTAGTCCTTCCTCTATAAAACCAAGGCTTTTATAAAGCTTAATTGCCCTTGTATTTTCAGGTCTTACTTTCAAATTAATCTTACTTATAACTCCCGAACCCTGGGCCCAGTTAATCAAATACATCATTAGCTCCCTGCCAATGCCTTGACCCCAGAATTCCTTTAACACACTAACCCCCAACTCACCCACATGCCTAGTCCTAGGTTTCATACCACCAGTGAAGTTTAAATTCCCAATAATCCGTCCTTCTACTTCCACAACAATAAATAATGTATTATCCTGTTTATTATTATTGTCAATAAAAGCTTCTTCCTCTTGCAAAGTTATGCCTAAACCTTCTTCACCAAAGGTCAAAAAGTCTGATTCCCCACCTATCACATCCAGATAATCTAACAACCCCCTAGCATCAGATTTAACTGCCCTACGAATAACCCCTTCCTTACCATTAACCCCTATCTTTTTCATACCCACTATTCCCCCTTTATGTGCCCTTAATAATTACATATTATACCACCCAACAACTCTCCCAACCACCCCACTTACCGACTGCCCTTTGTGGACGAAGAGGCATTGGGCGCAATAAATGAGAAGGGGACCAGCAAGGGCATGTTATAAGAATTTCGTGCCAGTACTTTGCTCAGATATAATTTTTTTGCGTATAAAAAGCTAACTGTTTGAGCACAGCGAGTTTTAGCTTTTAGCAAACAAATTATATTTGGGCATTAGTACTGCAGAAATTCTTATCCATAACCGGCTGATCCCCTTCTCACTTATTGCGCAAAAAAAAGCCCCCAAGTCCACAAAGACCCAGAGGCATATTTGAATTTATTGTAATAACTGTAGTATTTGTTGTGGTCTTTGATTTGCTTGTGCAAGCATAGCATTCCCTGCTTGGGCAAGGATATTATCCTTGGTATACTCAGACATTTCTAAAGCCATATCAGCATCTTGAATACGTGCCTTAGAAGCTGTCATATTTTCTGCTGCAACGTCTAAGTTAGCAACTGTGTGCTCTAGACGGTTTTGGTAGGCACCCAGTTTAGAACGTGCTGAGGATACTTGTGCAATAGCCTCATCTACAAGAGTTATAGCCTCTTGGGATTTATCCGCTGTATTAAGGTTCATATTATCAAGTCCAAGAGCAGCTGTACTCATGTTCTGAATACGAAGTTGCATCATTTGTCCTTGGTTAGCTCCGATTTGCAGGTCTAAAGGACCAGTCTTAAGTAGAGAAAGTGTTACGTCCCCATCAG
>CAZLPH010000266.1:0-2832 GCA_964561345.1 uncultured Candidatus Epulonipiscium sp. | reverse complement strand
AGACCAAGGACTCATTTGGGGTTCTTGGGTTTCATATGCAGATAATTGCACCATGGTGGAAATGCTTGTGCTTCCTAGAATTAGACTTAGGGCAACACCCTTTTTTATTTTCCTTAACCAGTTATTATTCATTATTCTCCCCTTTTTCCTTCTATCATATCATGTATTAATGTCTGGGTTAATCTCCTTATTTTTTATTGAATACTTTTTTACTATCAAAATTGTAAAGACAACCGCACCTACAATGTAGAAGGCTAAAGACTCAAATAATCTTGACCATAAAAAATAAAAACCCCAATTAGATTGAATAAGCACACTAAAAACATCCACTAATTCACCCACAAAAAAGAATAACATAAAATTAGAGAATAAGATTTTAAAATATCTTCGTTTTTTTACATGCGTGGTGGTCTTTTCTTTTTGCCTAGATTTAAAGTCTTTATATTTATTTAGCATATTGTTATTCTCCTTACAAAATATAATTTTAATTCGTTATAAAATACTACAGTCACTATTCTCACTAAGTTTCTTAAATAAAAACTATTGCTTTTTATTAAGATACTACTCAGAAACGTAAATATTGGGAGAATAGGAAATAGCCTTGTTGCCTTTTTTCCAAATATAATTTTCATAGTTTTTTTACCTAGTTTTATAATAACGATAAGAGAAGCCCATAGAAAACAGCCCTGCAATCTGTATAAGATAGCTAACAAGAAAACGTGTTGAAAGATTTCCTAGCCCATACTGAAATATTCGCATGGTATCACCCACCGTTGCTATTAAAAAAACTATCATTAATACTAAATATGTTTTTCTTTTCATTCCTAGCATCCCCAATCCAAGTAGTTCTATTCGTTGAAATAATTTTAACATTGCGACTTCTTCTTGTCAAATTTAACTGTGAGTATTTAAAAATAGGCCAGGAAGCTTTTCAGCGTTTCCCAGCCCATTTTATTATTGCTTTTTACGAGATACTCCAAGTGTTACTAAAAGTGCCCCTGTACCATAGAAATACACAGAGGCTAGCTGGCCTGTTTTGGGCATTTTCAAGTCTCCAAAAGGCACGCTTTCATCTTCTATGATTAGGTCAGAATTATCGGGTATGTCTGTGTCCCCATCCCCTAATGGTAACTCATTCTCCTCCACAGGTATGTCAATCTTTCCTGGTATATCAGGATCATCTTCCCCTAAAGGTACTAACTCATCTTCAATTATAATTTCTTCTGGTGGTTTTTTGGGATTGTCTGTAGGATTATTTGGATCGTCTTCAATGACTTCCTTATCCTTATCATTACCACCTCCAGCTTCTCCCGAAGAACACTGGGTTATAAATGTCCAACTCACCTTCATATAGGCGCCTTGATATTCATTTCCCGTGCCTTCTCCAGGTAAAAATGTGGCTAAATCTAACATCTTAGATGCTCCGGACTTTAGGGTCCCGATTAATATGTTCCCTTGATCTGCTACACCTCTAAAGGAAGCCTCTGCTATGGTGTCTTTTTTGCTGTTAATAGTAAAATCCATTATATCTGCTAAATATCCTCCATTTAAAGTTGTTTCACCCTGAATGTTTGTTCTAATAAATAAAGTTATATCATTCGTTCCTTTATTTGAAAGCTGAATGGTCGTTTCTTTGCTATCGCCTGGGTTAAGGTTTCCTAGATCAATGCTCTTTTGGGGAACCTTAACTTCTAAGCCACATTTGTTTTCAATAGCAATCACTCTGGCTTTCTCTTTTCCCCATGTTGTGGAAGGAGAAGTGAGTATTATAGCTGTTACTAATAAGCTTCCTAGTGTTATTTTAGCTTTTTTGAGTGTCAAGCTTCATCCCCCCTTTGGGTCTTTCTACTTTTTTATTCTACCAGCAGTCAAAGTTAGCTACTAGTGTTATATCTTCTTCTCCCATGTCAAATGTGTAACTCTTATCGTTACTCATTTTCACACCATCTTTTGTCCAACCCTTAAATGCAAATCTTCCAATTAACCAGTTTTTATTTGGTTTAGCAACAACCGTTACACTAGCACCCGCTTCATACCTGTCTGTGTCTAATACGATTGCTGTACCCATATCTTTATTATTAACTTCTACTGTAACCTGATATTTTTTCGCTGGTGTTTCTCCAGGTTCAACTTCACCTTCGCCTGCCCCTTTAATACATTCCATATCTTTACCTGGTCCATTTATAAAATAGTCCTCGGCGTCATTACGACCATTATCTTTAACATCATTCCATACGTTACCCCATACTGCTGCTGGTGCACCGTTTGTGGCTTGAACTGCTTCTACTATTCCTTCTATCTTGTATTCTTGTGCTTGGTAGTCATTATCTGTTAGTTCACCATCAAAACCAACTACGATAGGTAATTCAATTCTTTCTGCAATTTTCACTTCACCATCTGTACCATCATCATTTTTTGGTACGTATGTACCAGCTACTGCCCCGCCTGTATAATAGAACCATGTTTCTCCCTCTTCTGTAACAGTTACCCAACCACTACCTGGAGCAGGTGTAAACTTTACGTTTTCATCATCTAATCCTTCAAGCCACTCTTGTTTAAGTTGAACTCTTAGCTCAGTTGATTTTGTTCCATCATTTATAATATCCCATGTTACTGTGGCACAGTCACCTGGGTTTACGTTATCAAAATATCTCCCATCCATTGTAACTATTTCAGGTCCATCTGCATCTACACTAACTGTACCAGTTGTAAACTCTGCTGCGGCAACTTCTGTGCTGTCTGTAAACCAAGCCATTGTCCCCCCAGCTACTAATGCACCTAATAAACCTGTTAATAATACCCCACCAATAATTTTCTTTTTCATTTTAAATT
>CAZLPH010000265.1:0-2877 GCA_964561345.1 uncultured Candidatus Epulonipiscium sp. | reverse complement strand
GGTATTTCTGCTGAGTCAGATCATATGAAGCGTAGCGTTAGAGCTCAAATGAAATATGCCAATAAAATAGGCGCTAGATATTCCTTTATTATAGGGGATAACGAAATAGAAGCTGGTAAAGCTGGTATGAAGAACATGGAAACAGGGGATGTTTTTGATATTCATTTAAATAATATTTCAGCAGAATTTAAAACTATAGATAAGTAAAAAATACAGATAAAGATATGAGGAGCGATAACTATGGGAGAGTCAATGAAGGGCTTAAAACGCACACACTATTGTACGGATTTAGGTGAGAAACAAATTGGTGAGACAATTACCGTAATGGGATGGGTACAAAAAAGACGTGACCTTGGAAAGTTGATTTTTATAGACTTAAGAGACCGTACAGGAATTTTACAACTTGTATTTGATGAAGAAATTGCAAGTGCAGTTGATTTTGCAAAAGCGGAAACACTTCGATCAGAGTTTGTCATTGCTGTAACAGGAACAGTGGATTCAAGAGGAGAAACAGGGATTAACCGGAATATGAAGACGGGTATGATTGAAATCCATGCAACGGAACTTCGTATTTTAGCAGAATCAGAAACAACACCATTTGAAATCGAAGAAAACAGTGATGTAAAAGATGAACTCAAATTAAAGTATAGATATTTAGACCTTCGTCGCCCGGATATGCAGCGAAATCTTATTCTTAGAAGTAAAGTATCCCAAAGTGTTAGGGAATTCTTTGCAGCAGAGGAGTTTCTAGAAATTGAAACACCCATACTGACCAAAAGTACACCAGAAGGTGCAAGGGATTATTTGGTCCCATCAAGGGTAAATCCAGGAGAGTTTTATGCCCTTCCGCAGTCACCGCAAATTTTCAAACAGCTTCTTATGGTAGGGGGCTATGATCGTTACTACCAAATTGTAAAATGCTTTAGGGATGAAGATTTACGTGCAGACCGTCAGCCAGAATTTACACAAATTGATATGGAACTATCCTTTGTGGATGAAGATGACATAATGGGAATTAATGAACGCCTTCTTAAAAAGGTTTTTAAAGAAGCAATGGATCTTGATATTGAGCTTCCAGTTCAAAGAATTACTTATAAAGAAGCAATGGAGCGTTATGGTAGTGATAAGCCAGATACACGTTTTGGCGTTGAGCTTGTGGATTTATCAGAAACTGTAAAAGGGTGTGGCTTTAAAGTATTTGATGGCGCACTTGAAAGTGGTGGAAGTGTAAGAGCAATCAATGCTAAGGGCTGTGGCGCCTTAGGACGTAAGCAAGTTGATGCCCTTGTAAAGCACGGACAAGATTATGGTGCAAAAGGGGTAGCTTGGATTCAAATTCGCCCAGATGGAGAAGAAAAATCCTCATTTACGAAGTTCTTGCATGAAGAAACCGTATCAGCTATTAAAGACAAATTAGGTGCTGAGCCAAATGACTTGATTTTAGTTGTAGCAGATAGAAATAAAGCAGTATTTAGAGCTTTAGGTGCATTACGTCTTGAAATCGCAAAAAGATTAGAACTTACAAGCAAAGATAACTACAAATTCGTGTGGGTAACTGAGTTCCCGCTTCTTGAGTATGATGAAGACGCAAAGCGCTACACAGCAATGCACCATCCATTTACAATGCCAATGGAAGAAGACCTACACCTTATGGATACAGATCCAGGCAAGGTTCGTGCAAAGGCATATGATATGTGTTTAAACGGTGTAGAACTAGGTGGGGGAAGTATCCGAATCTACCAAAAAGAAATTCAAGAAAAGATGTTTGAATTACTTGGGTTTACAGCAGAAGAAACACAAGAGAGATTTGGTTTCTTAATTAATGCCTTTAAATACGGAACACCACCCCACGGTGGTCTTGCATACGGCCTGGATCGAATGGTAATGCTAATGGCTGAGGCTGATAGTATTAGGGATGTTATTGCATTCCCAAAGGTAAAAGATGCAAGTTGTCTTATGACACAAGCACCAAGTGCAGTAGATCCAAAGCAGTTAGAAGAGCTTTCTATCGCTTTAGCAGCGAAAAAGAAATCAGATAATAAAGATCAGTAAATAATAGCAAAAAAGAGATACCTTAATTAATTTCAAGGTATCTCTTTTTTTTTTAGAAGGGGGGACGGTTCACAAGTTATCATAGTTTCGGAAACTATGATAACTTGTGAACCGTCCCCCACCCCAAAACTACCGAAATTTGTGAACCGTCCCCCTCTCTCTCGTCCCTTTCTTTACCTTCCCCAAAGTCCTGTAGAAAGAAAGGCACTGCCAAACAAAGATAATGCTAAGTGCACCAAAAAAGGGATATAAATATGTAATGAGTGTTCCAAAGCCAATTTGAGTAATTGGTAAGGAAAATGCTATAATAATAAACATACTTTTTTTAAATGAAAAATGATAATAGTTTTGTATGCTTTTGGCAAGACTATAGATATTAGAAACTTTGGAGGAAAACATCTCAAGCCAAATAACCCATAGTAATATAAATTGAAGAATGGGGCCGATTTGCTTGGCCACATATAAAAGCGGTATTTCATAACGAAGGGCATCCTTAAAAGTAACCATCATTAAGAAGTTAATAATACAAGAGATTAGGGTTAGGAAAATAGAGCCAACCACAACGCCGCCTACAATGTCATTGGTGTTGTCAAGTTCTGTGCTCAGAGGAACTAATATTCCGATGCAGGACATAATATTAAAACCAGCATATAAAAGGGTTGATAGTCCCCAGCCCCGCTTTGAGGGCATAGCCAGTTTTAAATAGGAAATGCTGAAGGTTTCAGGAAACTTCCATGTAAAAGTTATAAATAATAAACTCATAATAATAACAAGTGATGGAACGATGAAACTATTAATCTCTATTAGCCCATTGGTTTCTCGCAG
>CAZLPH010000264.1:0-2878 GCA_964561345.1 uncultured Candidatus Epulonipiscium sp. | reverse complement strand
GTGGTTAATAATGTTATAATTACATATAAAGGAGTTAATGATGAGCAATTTTAAATATGGCAAAAAAGAAATTGAATATCTTAAGAAAAAAGATAAAAAATTGGGGAAGGAAATAGAACGAATTGGCCTGATAAAGAGACAGGTAGATTCAGATGTCTTTTCAGCTCTTATTACAAGTATTATAGGCCAGCAGATCTCTACTAAAGCGGCAAGTACAGTTGCAAATCGCTTGTTAGACTTGGTGGGGAATTTTACCCCGCAAAATATAGATGATCTAGAGGAAGAGGCCATACAAAAATGTGGCATGAGCCTTAGAAAGGCTGGTTATATTAAGGGCATAGCCGTAGCCGCTCTTAGGAAAGAGATTGATTTTGAAAATCTTTACAAACTTTCAGATGAAGAGGTTATTCAAAGGCTAATAACCCTTAAAGGAGTTGGAGAATGGACGGGGGAGATGCTTCTTATACATTCCCTTCAAAGACCAGATATCCTTAGTTATAAGGATTTAGGGATACGAAGAGGAATAATGAGATTATACGGCTTAGAAGAATTATCAAAAAAAGAATTTGACCGATATAGAGAAAGGTATTCACCATATGGCACAGTTGCATCTATTTATTTGTGGGAGATATCAAGAGAATAAGAATAAAAGGAGCCAAGTGGGCCCCTTTTTATTTACTATTCTTCTCTTGGTTCTTCAATTAAGACCGCCTGCAAAGCAGGGTCTTGACCCAGTAAGCCAATAGCATAGATGGTATAATAAATATTGGCATTTAAAGTGACATCAGGAACCGTTAAAACCACATCTTCACTGCCAGCTGGGGATGCTTTAAATGTATATGTTCCACTAGGAATACAGGCGTAATTTGTAATGCCCTTATAGGCAACATTATCAAAAACAACCATGTCATTATCTAGCTTTATGTCAACAGCAGGCGCATTAGGGGACAGGTGAACAAAACGAATACAGGCATTGCCAGAATCCTGGGCGACAGATGGTTCTGGAACAGGATATAGACTAAGCTTAGGCAAGGTGCCAATGGCTGCTACATTAAAAACAATGTTGGGTGGAATATAAACCTCTGTGTCAATAACTGGGTCCTCCTTTTTGCCAGTAGGATAAACCTTAAGGGTGTAATTAGCAGACTGGACTGGGACGTAAGGGGATAGATCTTCATAAGACAAATTCTCGGCAATTAGATTATCGTTGGCGTAGACATCCACAGCAGGTGAGTTTGGTGAAGCGTGAAAGACTCTTATATATGAAATGGTAGGTTGTTCTTTTCTATACAAATTAGGATACATTTTTAAAATCTCCTTTTAAAGATATTTACATCTGATGATATTATATGTAAGGGATACTAAAAGGTGTACTTTGGCCTGAAGTGTGTGGTAATATAAAGCATACGGGGTGATCCCAAAGGTTGATGAAAGGAATGAAACCATGCGAATATACATAAGTGCAGACATTGAAGGAATAGCAGGTATTAGCAGTTGGTGTGAGACACACAGCACCCACCCAGAATACAGTAAGCATGCAGAGCAATTGAGCCTAGAAGTTGCAGCGGCATGTAAAGGCGCCCTAAAAGCCGGCGCAAGAGAAATTATCGTAAAAGATGCCCACGAAGAGGGAAGAAATATAATACATAAGCTTTTACCCAAAGAGGTTAAATTAATCAGAGGTTGGAGTAACCACCCCTATAGTATGGTAGAGGGACTAGATGACACATATGACGCAGTAATTATGATTGGCTACCACTGCGGTGCAAACTCAAATGGCAGTCCTATTTCTCATACAATGAATCCAAGTAAAGTTGCTAAGATGAAAATAAACGGCCAAGATGCCAATGAGTTTCTAATCCACACCTATATTTGTCACTCCTTAGGTGTACCTGTTATTGCGGTTACAGGGGATGAAGACCTGGTTCTTATGGTTCGTGATTTTGACCCATCTATAGCAACACTGGCCATGCAAAAAGGCTTTGGTGATGCTACGATCAGTATACACCCAGATCTGGCCCTAGAGCGCATAGAAGCCATGGCCCAAAGAGCCATAGAAAACCAAAAAGGTTGTACTTATAAAAAGCCTAAATCATTTAAACTTGAAATTAGCTACAAAGAACACCCAGATGCCTACCGGGCTTCTTTCTACCCAGGGGTAGACCAAGTTGATGAATTTTCAGTGGTCTACGAGACTGGCTACTATAAGGATCTGATGAGTGCCTTGATGTTTATTTTGTGATTCTGAATTCGCAATAATGGGGGTGGTAGCAACCGCTCATATACAAGAATTTCTTTATTGTGATGTGAAATTGAAGCTATGTGAAATTGCTTGTAAAAATTCGCTTGTTGCTACCACCCCCATTATTGCTGTCTGTAGAATAAATGCTGGCGTTGGGGTGGCAGTGCTCATATACAAGAAATTTTCTATTGTGATGGGAAATTGAAGCTATGTGAAATTGCTTGTAAAAATTCGCTTGTTGCCACCACCCCCATTATTGCTGTCTACAGAATAAATGCTGGGGCTGAGGCGACGACCCCAGGAGGATAAGCTAGTGAACTAGGGGTTTTGCCACCGGCAAGAGATACGGCGCAATGGCCGGGTGGTGGTATCCGCGGGAGTTTCCTTTGGCTTACCAGCCAAGAGAAACGAACGTGGATACCACCACCCGGCCAAATGCGGCATAAACCCACACCAGTTGACAAGACCCCTAACACCATGCTATAATTTCGGAAGGTAAAACCAAATAAATAGACCGCCTTTAAACTGGTCCCGTGAGGCCATCAAGGAACAAATAGCATGATATTTTTTTGTGCAATTTTTGGTAATAAACGAATAAATTGTACCCATTACGGGATTTTTAAAGGCAATGAGTAG
>CAZLPH010000263.1:0-2906 GCA_964561345.1 uncultured Candidatus Epulonipiscium sp. | reverse complement strand
TAACCGCCCTACTCTCCTCTTCGTGAACAAAAGCCTGGGTTACAACCATACCTTGGATACTCTCGTGAACATAAGCATTCATGTTAGATTGTTTGGTACTTAAGTTTTGAAATGCCTTTCTTTGAGCATTTTTGAGGGGATACATAAGGCCCATGAGTAAGGGGATCCCAATCAAACTAATAAGGGCAAGTCTTACATCTAAAAAAAACATAAACACAATGGTTAATAAGACAGTTACAATATCTGCAACTAGGTTAATAATACCATTACTAAGTAAATCACTTAATGAATTAATATAGTTAACAATTCTAACGAGTATCTTTCCATGGGGACGGCTATCAAAATAGGTAAATGGTAGCCTTTGCAGATTTTCAAATAAGTCGTGCCGCATATCAATTAGCATATCTTGACCTACTTGCCCCATAACTCTCATACGTCGACGCATAATTAAACTGATGATTCCAGTTGATATAATGAAAACAAAGGTAACAAGTACAAGCCCCTTTATATCCTTTTGTGGTATAACATCGTCTAAGGCTATTTTAATCAGTAAGGGCGCTAAAAGGCCACTACAACTGGCGACAATCATTAAAATCATGGTTTCTATAATAGGTTTTTTATAAGGAGTAGCATAGTCTAGCAACCTTTTCATATGGTGCTTATTAAAGCCTTGTTCTAATTTTTCATCTGCATCAAATGTATTACGGGCCATCTTATCTCTCCTCCTTTTGTGCGTTATAATCATCAAAGTCACCTAGTTGGGTTTGGAATACTTGGTAGTATTCACCTTTAAGTCCTAATAGTTCATGGTGTGTCCCTCTTTCTATAACACGGCCATTATCAAGAACGATAATAACATCAGCATCCCTAACAGAAGCTATTCGGTGGGCAATGATAAATGTTGTTGGCTTTGTCATGTTTTCATTAAGTTTTTGCTGAATCTTAACTTCGGTTTCCATATCTAAAGCTGATGTGGTATCGTCTAAGACTAGAATAGCTGGATTTTGAATCAATGCCCTTGCCAAAGCAATCCGCTGTCTTTGTCCACCTGAGAGCCCAACACCACGCTCACCAACAATAGTGTCATAGCCATCTGGCATATTACGAATAAAATTATCTGCTTGTGCAATAGATGCAACATGCTGTATTTGAGCCAATGAAGCATTTGAAATACCATACCTAATGTTATCTCTTATGGTGTCTGAAAACAGGAATACTTCTTGCATGGCCATAGCAACATTGCGTCTTAGGAGTTTAATATCAATATTTCTGATATCTTTACCATCTATTAATATTTGTCCACTCGCTGGCTCATAGAAACGTGCTAGTAGGTTAATTAATGTGGATTTCCCAGATCCAGTATGACCAATAATACCGATGGTCTGACCTGCCTTTACTTTAAATGATACTTTTTTAAGAGCATCTGTGTCCTCATAACTAAATGATACCTTTTGAAACTCAACATCTCCTTTAATACGAGTTGTTTCGTCTACTTGTTCAATGTTTTTAATTTTTGTCTCTGTTTCAAGAAGCTCCCTAATTTTGGCTGAGGAAGCAATAAAACGTTGGGTATCATTAATTAAATGCCCTGCCATTCGCATGGGATTATTAAGGGCCCAAAGCATGCCGTTAAAAACCATTAAATCGCCATAGGATAGTTGATCATAAATAACTAATAACCCTCCCACTGACAACATAATAACCGTTAGTAAATTAGTTAGAAAATCTAAACTAGGCAAATATTTTTGAGTGACATGGATTGTCTCCATATTTGTTTCTTTATAAAATTCATTTTTTATATTAAATTTGTCTATTTCATATTTTTCCCGTGAGAATGCCTTAACAATTCGGTTTCCACTAATATTTTCTTGGACAACTGAGTTTAGCTTTGAATAAGCTTCACGTGTTCTATGAAAAGTAGGCGCGATCTCTTTACTCATTTTGATGGTTAAAAAAGCAATTAAAGGGCATATGACAAGCATTGATAATGTTAATATTGGATTCACAAAGTAAAGATATACAATTGCAAATAAAAAAATACTTATATTCGATAGAACATTGTAAACTACCCATGCTATAAAGTGTCTAAGGGTATCTGTATCGCCAGTCATTCTAGCCATTAAATCCCCTGTCTGTGTGTTCTTATAGAAGTCTACATCTAGTTCTAATAACTTCTCAAAGATATCTTTTCTTATTTCAAGTAGTATATTTTGTGATATTTTTTCGAAATTCACTTTATACCAAAAATCCAGCGCATTTTTTACCAGAACAATCCCTATCATTGCACTTAAGATAGGGATTAAATATTGTGTCTCACCATTTACTAAAACCTTATCTACAATTTGCCCCCCAAGTATAGGATGAAGCAAACTAATAACGACTGTTATTAGAACGACTACTATAGATAATATGTACTTTGCCTTATAGTCTTTTAGGTAACTCCAAATCCATTTTAGTGCTGCCATCTTTGTACCTCCTTAGCTCTCTCGCATTATATAATGTCATACTTTTTATTATACAGTAGCCCACATACTCTATCAACAATCTTTCTGTATAACTATTCATTTTTACACTTGATATTTATTAATATAAGAAGTATAATATTAAAAACAACTAAATGCTATGACGGGGACGCGGTTTAGGAGAATTTTCACAGAGAACTACCGTTTGCTGAAAGGTAGTAAAATAACTTAACACCAATCACCCCAGAGCAGATAAGCTGAAACTTACTTTGTAAGAATTAAGGTTATCCGGTTTCTCACCGTAAAATGAGAGTACATTATTAGATGTACATAAGTGGCCATTACTATGGCAATTTAGAGTGGTACCGCGGGAGAATTATATGCTCTCGTCTCTATGTAGTAATAGAGACGAGAGCTTTTTTATTTTAAAAATGGAGGGAATAT
>CAZLPH010000262.1:0-2907 GCA_964561345.1 uncultured Candidatus Epulonipiscium sp. | reverse complement strand
CTTCGTATGATTGCTGGACTTGAAGAAATCACATCAGGTGAAATATGGATTGGTGATAAACTTTGTAACGACGTAGCACCTAAGGATAGAGATATTGCAATGGTTTTCCAAAACTATGCGCTGTATCCACATATGACAGTATACGATAACATGGCTTTCGGATTAAAGCTTCGTAAGACACCAAAGGCAGAAATTGACAAGCGTGTTCGTGAAGCAGCTAAGATTCTTGATATCGATCAAAACTTAGACCGTAAACCAAAGGCGTTATCAGGTGGACAAAGACAACGTGTTGCTATGGGACGTGCTATTGTACGTGAGCCAAAAGTATTCTTAATGGACGAGCCACTATCAAACCTTGACGCGAAACTTCGTGTTCAGATGAGAACTGAGATTTCAAAGTTACACCAAAGATTAGAAACAACATTTATCTACGTTACTCATGACCAGACAGAGGCGTTAACATTAGGGACAAGAATTGTTGTTCTTAAAGATGGTATTATTGAGCAAGTAGACTCACCAGGAAGATTATACGGCGAGCCAGATAACTTATTCGTAGCTAGTTTCATCGGATCACCACAAATGAACTTCTTAGAAGCAAAAGCAACTCAAGAAGGTAATGATGTGTTCTTAACAGTTGGTCCATCAAAAATTATCTTAGAAAAAGCTAAAGCAGATAAACTTATTAAAGGTGGATACATTGGTAAAGATGTTATAATGGGTATTAGACCAGAAGATATTTCTGATATGGATATCGTATTAGATGTTGAAGCACATAAGTATACAGCAGTAACAGCTAAGGTAGAAGTAGCAGAGATGTTAGGTGCAGAAACATTCCTATACATGACATGTGAAGGAAATAATATGACAGCAAGGGTTGACCCAACATGTAAGGCGGGCCCTGGAGATGATATCAAACTTGGTATTGAGAAAGCTAAGATCCATGTATTTGATGCAGAAACAGAGCAAACAATTACAAACTAAACTATTAATTTAAACATAGACTCACATAAAAGCCATGCATATTGCATGGCTTTTATGCCATAAAAACGTAATAGTATAGTCGTATATATGGGGGAACTTATGAAAAGTGAAAGATGGAGACCAACAATCACCAGTAATTTGAGAGATAATTTTGTAAGAGTTCCAAAGGCAATAAGAGGTGCAAGTGGCATATTAATTTTTGGGAAACGCATTAAATCATTACTATTTTCAACAGATGTGGCAATTATTAAGAATAACAATGCAGATGCAATCATTGCTGTGTATCCTTTTACACCCCAACCTACTATTACACAAGCTTTATTGGCTGTAGCAGATGTCCCAGTGTTATGTGGCGTAGGTGGTGGTAAGACCTATGGTAATCGCTCAGTTAACATTGCCCTCCATGCTGAATTCCAAGGAGCTATAGGCGTTGTGCTAAATGGACCAACACCTCTAGATACAATCCGAAATGTAAAAGAAACCGTGGATATACCAGTTGTTGTTACAATTGTTTCAGAGTGCACAGTGTTTGAAGAAAAGATCATGGCTGGTGCAGATATTTTAAATGTGAGTGGCGGGGCTAATACAGCTAATATTGTACGAGCCATTAGAGAGCGGTATCCTCAGATTCCTATTATTGCCACAGGAGGCCCTTGTGATGAAACAATTTTAGAAACCATTGAGGCAGGTGCCAATGCAATTACATACACCCCACCTTCAAATGGAGAAATATTTAGTCAAAGAATGGAAGAATACAGAGAGCTAGAGAACGAAAGACACTGTGAATCTATTTGATATAAAGGACTTTGACAGGAATTATTGTTAAAGTCCTTTATATTTATCTAGAGATAGCCAATATAATGAGAAAATTCAACATTAACCTTTTTTTTTATCAGAAAATACGGTAGAATAAACATGTGGGGTAAATTAAACTTAACATCATACAAGAACACACTATATATATAATAATCAAGGAGATGAAAATCATGGTTTCTAACCAAATTTTACAAAATACAATTGATGGTTTAAAGGGAATTACAAGACGAGATTTTACTATTTTAGACGATGATGCAAGGATAGTGGCTACAACGGCAGAAGATATAATGGGTGAGTATAGGCCGGAGGTTGAAGATTTTATTATTTCACATGCGGATAGCCAAGAGATGCAAGGGTCTCATTACTTTAAGATTTATGATGAATATACAGTAGAGTATATTATTGCTGTTAATGGAGAAGACGAAGAAGCATTTAAACTGGGGAAGCTAGCAGCCTTCCAAATTAAAAACTTATTAGTAGCTTACAAGGAAAGATTTGATAAAGATAACTTTGTTAAAAATCTATTATTAGATAACCTATTACTAGTCGATATTTATAACCGTGCAAAAAAGTTGCATATTGAAAATACTGTTCGCAGGGTTGTTGTGCTAATCGAGTCTTATCATAGTAGAGAATCTAATATACCAGAAATACTAAGAAACATGTTCCCAGATAAAACAAAGGATTTTATCACAGCAGTAGATGAGAAAAGTGTTATTTTAGTTAAAGAAGTAGAAGAAGGACAAGACATTGAGGACATCCAAAAAGTGGCTAAGATTATCTATGATACACTCTCATCAGAAGATATTAGCAACATATATATATCTGTTGGAACAATTGTTGAGGATCTTAAAGATGTATCACGCTCCTATAAAGAAGCAAGCATGGCACTAGAAGTAGGCAAGATCTTTAATAGTGGAAGCCATATTGGTACCTATGCGGAACTTGGTATTGGTAGATTGATTTATCAGCTACCGATGCAGTTATGCCAGATGTTTATTGAAGAGGTATTACAAGGTAAGCAGATTGATCAGTTTGAGGACGAGATACTAAACACAGTTAATAAGTTTTTTGAAAATAGTCTTAATGTATCAGAGACATCAAGACAAC
>CAZLPH010000261.1:0-2930 GCA_964561345.1 uncultured Candidatus Epulonipiscium sp. | reverse complement strand
CCGTTTTACTATTGATGTAATGAGGTACTTCTAAGATATCTTCTTCTAAAGACATGTCTAGTTTAAATATCTCTAGCTTCTCATGATTGCCTAGTTCTTTTAGAGCCGGCATAATGTTTAAATCTAAGACACCTGCAAATACCATATGTCCTTTTCTTAGAAATTCTTTCACTAAACTTAGCCCTAGCCCCCTAGCAGCCCCTGTAATTAATATGTTCATATCCATACTCCTCTCATTTCACTTTACGCCTGTGTTCGTTTATATTGAAAAAGCACCTCCATAAATATCGCATTGATATGTTTATATGGAAGTGCCTTTTATGCTTGCTTTTACGCTTTATTTTTTACATCTAAATCATATACGTTTTGCAAACGATCTGCAAAAACCATATAATCATCATTATAGAAGTCAGTAAAATCTTCTAACATTTGATGGTCTCCAAATTCTGGATGGCCCTTATAAGGAACAAAACAATGATTCCTATCACCATTTCGCCATACAAGCACCATTGAAAGTTGACTGGCTTTTTCACTGGCCCTAAGTGCTTTTACAAGATCAGTATACCAGTTAACGTACTTATTATCGGTTGGATGAAGTCCGTAACAATCTGGTGCCCCCGGGTTATCATAGCGTATACCCGTCTCAGATATGGCTGCAACTTTTCCTCTTGCACTTGCAATATCTACTACAATTTCACCGTCTTTCACAAGTTTATCAAGTTTACCATCACCCGGCTCTGGGTTATCATGATAATAATCAAAGCCAATAATATCGACATAGTCATCTCCAGGATAACGGCTTAAATAATCCTCTTGATCCTTAAAATTCCCATTAGGTGAATAAACATATAGCAAGTTGTGAACATCCTTCACATCTCTTAAATATTCTACCGTATATCTAAAGAGCTTAACATACTCTTCAACTGTACAACTTGTCACCCCCCACCAGAACCAACCACCAGAATTTTCATGCCATGGCCTAAATATCATAGGGTATGGTTTTCCGTCTGCGGTTTTTATTTCTTTTGTGTAATCTGCAAATATATCTAGATAGGTTAGTAATGCTTTATTAGCATCACTTCCTTCTTGGAGTATAGAAGCAACCACGTCTCCTTCTCTATCAATGGTTGTTGATGAATCTTTAAAGTCATACTTACCGTCTATCTTTTTAACTTTCGTTAGATTTGGAATGTGGGCACTTATGGTTATGATAGCCTCCTGCTGGGCAGCTACCTTACTCCACTTGACCAGCTCCTCATATTCCCCTTCTCCACCAACTAATGCCAAGGTATCCCAGCCATACACAGCCGGATTAGCACCTACAGCGTTTTTAACATCTGAGTGTGTCCCATCTGTATTTTGAAGGGTTAATCCTTGGCTGTTCGTATTTTGATGTCCAAAAAGCATATGTTCTTTTCCAATGTTTTTCATATATGAAAACAAGGAGACCGTCTCTGTGGTAGCATTAGCATCTACAAGCCTTACATGTGACCTGTCAAAACTATCTACAGATACCCTTTCCCTATTGTTGTTTGGTAACATGCCTGATTTCTCCTTCTTTTAGTTGTAAGTTTATTTTCTGCTACGATAAAATTCTCTGATAATGTCACACGCTGGTTTACCATATACCCCATAGCCATCATCTTGAGCACCATCTTTTTCTTCATATAAATCAGATTTCCAATCCCACAATCCAAATCCTTGTATCCATTCTACATCTTTGCACTTTTGAAACATTATCTTGTAATAACTGGCTTGTTCTTCTAGATTTAATGCCCCAATATGCTCCCAATTGTTAGGTATAAAGGAAGATCCTTCTCTAGATGGGCATCCAGCTTCGGCAAAGAAAAAAGGTTTATTGTATGCTTTTATAATGGATTCAACTCTTGCTATTTGATTATCCCAGTCATGTACCGGATAATAGCCACTAGATGAAATAACATCTACTGCGTCCCACCATGTAACGTTATCTTCTTGGTATTTATCCGTATTATAAGATACAAGTCCCGTATAGATCTCTTTTACCTCTTTGATTAGCTGTCTCCACTGGTCTGCCCTTCGTTCTGTTTGCACCATCTCACACCCTACAATAAGCATTTCACATTGTGTCTGCTGGGCAATATGTGCATAGTGTAACTGATACTTGGTATAACTCTCAAACCAATTTGACCACTTTGGCTCACATGGTACTTCTTTATCAAAAAAGTTAATATGTGCTCGCCATGTTCCATCTGTGCAGTTAACAAGGGGTTTTAGAATAACCCGTAGCCCCAGTTCTTTTGCATAATCAATCATGGTTATTAATGCTTGATCAGACGGCATATGTGGCCCCACATAATGTACTTTTTCACTATGAGCTGTGTCTTGTTGGGCCGCTAAAGCAAGTAGAACAGTATCTGCCCCCGTTAGTTCTTGCATAAGTTTCAGGGACTCTTTTGACTTTTTGGTTGAGTATTGTCCCTTTGGTGTCATAAACCCAAAGGTGAATCCTTTTATGAACTTCATCGTATCACCTCATGGTTACTTTATTTTGCATTTAAGTATTCTAAGTTCTTCTTAATAAGATCAGATCTTTGCTTAACACAATCTACTGAGCGTAGTGGATCTTCTGGTGTGTTAAATGTATAATCGATCAACTGATCAAGGGTTGTTGTTGCCACATGAAGCCTTGTATCTGAGGATGCATAGTAAATATAAACGTCCCCACTATCTTTTACAATTGCACCATTGGTGAAAGTAACATTCGAAACGTCCCCTACTCTTTCATCCCCATAAGGTGCTATTAAGTACCCTGATGGCTCTGCAATTACTTTGGTTGGATCTTCTAAGTCAGTTGCAAATGCATAGATAACATATCTAAGCCCTGCAGCCGTATTTCTTACACCATGAGCAATATGAATCCACCCTTTGTCTGTTTTAATTGGAACTGC
>CAZLPH010000260.1:0-2942 GCA_964561345.1 uncultured Candidatus Epulonipiscium sp. | reverse complement strand
GGGACAGGAAGTTATGTGGAATATATGTCCTCTGCAAAAGCCAGAGATGGCTGGAATGATAAGGAGGAATTAAATTGATTCGTGGATTATATACATCAGGACTTGGTATGACCACTCAAATGAAAAGATTAGATGTTATTTCCAATAACTTAGCAAACGTGGATACAGCAGGTTATAAAAAGAATGATGCAATTGTATCGTCTTTTCCGGATATGCTAATGACTAAAATAAATGACACAAAAAACAATGTGAAAATGCCAACACCAATTGGCCGGGTTACTTTAGGTGCTCAGGTAGATGAAATTTATACTAATTTTACCCAAGGCTCCTTTGTTAGAACAGACGAAAAATTCAACCTAGCAATTCAAGGAGATGGCTTTTTCGTTATAAATACCCCAAATGGTGATGAAAGATATACAAGAGACGGCGCATTTGTCGTTGATAGAAACGGCCAGCTTAAGACCCAAGAAGGCAATAGTGTTATGGGGCAAAATGGGGTTTTAACCTTGAATGAGGATTTTTTGACCCGAATAAATGAAGTGTTTATTGATGAGGCGGGGACGGTTAACATAAACGGCCAGTACATAGATACCATCCGCATGATGAATTTTGACGATAATAATGCCTTACAAAAAATAGGGGACAACCTATACCAGGGAAATGGGAACCAAGCAGCTTTCCAAGGTAAGCTTGTGCAAGGATATGTAGAGAGTTCCAATGTAAATCCAGTAACGGCAATGGTCGATATGATTACAGTATCAAGAACATACGAAGCAAACCAAAAGATGATCCAGGTACACGATAATCTAATGGGTAAGGCAGTTAACGATGTAGGTAAAGCATAAAATTAGGAGGAAAACAATATGATGCGTTCATTATGGACAGCAGCATCTGGGATGACATCTCAGCAGCTAAACGTTGATACGATTTCAAATAACTTAGCAAACGTTAATACAAATGGTTATAAAAAAGAATCGGCAGAATTTAAATCGCTTCTGTATCAAACAATGCAAAGAGCCAACGTCCCAACAGAGGGTGGACAGGCAAGACCAGGAAATTTACAAGTAGGCCACGGGGTACGCCCAGTAGCAGTAAACCGTAGTTTTACAACAGGAACTGTTCAAGAAACAGGAAGTTCCACAGATCTTGCAATTGAAGGAAATGGTTTTTTTGTTATTAGCGATAGGGACGACAGGGAAACATATTCCAAAGACGGAAGTTTTAGGGCAGCAATAACAGACGATGGCAGTTACAGGCTGGTTACATCTGATGGTTACCCAGTTCTCTCTATAGATGATGAGCCACTTGAAATAGATGACAATGTTGATATGAGTCGTTTAAATATTTCTCAAGATGCAATCGTATCTTATTTAGACCCAGAAACAAATGAAAATATCGAGATTGGTCAACTAAAAATTGTTCAGTTTCCAAACGTTGCAGGCCTTGAAGCAATAGGATCTAACCTATATGTGACAACACCAGCATCAGGAGAGCCCCTAGTTGAAGCAGATGGTGAAGTAGCTGTGACAAGTGCTATTAAACAATACTTCCTAGAAGGCTCAAACGTTCAAGTAGCAGAAGAGATGGTAAAGTTAATCATTGCCCAACGTGCTTATGAGTTAAATTCCACAGCAATTAAAACCGCAGACTCTATGCTGCAAGAAGCAAATCAATTAAAACGTTCATAAGCTAATACGGTAAAGAGCTTTAAAATGCAGTATGGTGATTTATAAATATAGCCGGATTTCAAAGTGTGACGAGGTGAAATAGATGAAAATACAAAATAGCATGGGCCTAATGCAAGGGCAAGATATGCTTAAGGCAAACAAGGACCAGGAAATTGAGAAGTCTTTTGGTCAGATTCTAGAAAACACCCAATTAGGTGAAGATGATGAACAATTAAAAGAGGCTTGCAGAGAAATGGAGTCTTATTTTATCCAAGAACTTTACAAGGTAATGAGGAAGTCTACTCAGCTAGGAGACGGAATCATGCCTAAGGGCCAACACGAGGAAATATTTGAAGATATGCTAATTGAAGAGCAGAGTAAAGAAGCGACGAAAGCCGGCGGTATAGGCCTAGCTGACATGCTTTACAAACAACTATCCAAGGAGCATGCATCGGAGAAGTACTTAGCCGCCCAACAAGCAGCAGATATAAAATCACCTCTGGAGAAATAAACAGGGGTGATTTTTAATGAACAAATAGGACTAATTTATGGTAAGATGGTATATATATAATAATAAGATCGTGTTAATTATAAAAGAACAAGGTGGTGCCGTGTGTTAGATTTTATTCCAGTAGCTTTTAGAATACTTGTTTTAGCGGCTCTTCCTATTCTAGAGCAAAAAGCCGCCATTCCAGTTGGCGTTATAGCAGGCCTTCCAATATGGGAGGTATATATCCTAACGTTAATAGGGGCAGTTATTCCATCGCCCTTTATTATATGGTTTATTGACCATGTCTTTCATTTTTTAAGACGCTACCCTATCATGGATAAAATCATCACAAAATTCGAAACAAAAACCAGGGGAAAGAGCGAAAACATACAAAAGTACAAACTCCTTGGTCTATTTATGTTTGTTGCCATACCACTTCCAGGTACAGGGGTATGGACTGGATCTTTAGCAGCTGTTTTACTGGGCCTTGAGAAAAAAAGTGCCGTCCTAGCAGTGTTTGTAGGAGCTGTGGTATGCGGACTTTTAATCCTGGCTTTTACCAGTGGTGTAGGATTATTAATCCAGTAATTTTATAGGCTAAAAAATTGACAAGTAATAAGAGAGAAGTTATACTATGGTTATAAACTTAATAAAAATCTTATCAAGAGAGGTGGAGGGACAAGGCCCTATGAAACCCGGCAACCAGCAAAAGCAATGGTGCCAATTCCACCGAATAGTAATATTCGGAAGATGAGAGGTCAACAATGGAATTATACAAGAACCTT
>CAZLPH010000259.1:1370-2949 GCA_964561345.1 uncultured Candidatus Epulonipiscium sp. | reverse complement strand
TACTTTGATTAATAGAACTTATAAATATGTTCGTTATTCCCCAATAACTTAATCAGACCGTGTCGAAAAACCATATAAAGTATTTCAGGAGGTGCCGTAATGGCCAATATTAAATCAGCAAAAAAAAGAATCAGAGTTAACGCAACAAAGGCTGCTCGTAACAAATCAATCCGTACGTCAGTTAAGACTCAAATTAAGAAAGTTGTTGTAGCAGTTGAAAACAATAATGCAGATGATGCTAAAGCAGCATTATTAGGCGCAATAACTGCAATTGATAAAGCGACAAGCAAAGGTATTTTTCACAAAAAAACTGCTGCTCGTAAAAAATCTTCATTAACAAAACAAGTTAATAAGATTGCATAATTAAAACCAACAACAAAAAGATCATCCTAGGATGATCTTTTTTATTGTTGTAAATCTTTACTTGAATATTTAATTAAGATAAGCTCAACTGCAAGTTCTGGCTTCATCATCCCTGTCTTAATATTCACATCAGCCTCTAGGCATTCTTTGATAGCCATTTCTAGTTGAGCAAATGTAAAGTTAGATCCTTGACGAATACACTCTGTCACCATAAAAGACCTAAAGCCGGTTCTGCTCACAATGCTTTGATTTCCATGACCTTTTTGCCGCATGTACTTAACCTTTAAAATCATTCTAAACTGCCTAGCCATCATTGCTAATATTTTTATGGGGGCCTCTTTCATTTCTAACAAGTTAGAATATATTTCCAAAACCACCCGAGTATCTTTATTCCCCAGCATTTTAACAAGTTCAAATATTCTTATATCTAGAGATTGGGTACAAACCTGATCTATCTCTTCTACCGTTACCTCTCCATCTACTTTATAAGACGCTAGTTTTTTAATTTCATTAATAATACTTTCCATACCTGGGGGCACGACCCTTATAAAATAATCCATTACTTGGCTAGGCATATTAACCTTATAGCGGCGAAGTTCTTTTTTTGTCCAGCTAGTAAGTTCTCTTTCCGTGGGCACTTTAAATTCCACAGCCTCATGGTTTTTATTAACCTTTTTGTACAAACTAAGTCTTTTATCGATTTCACTTTCCATGAAAACAAGGCAAACACTACTTGGAAGCTTGTCTATGTAATTTGCGAGCTTGGTTGACTCCTCTTTTTTTCCACTTTTAAAAAGACCACTATCTACAATGATCATAAGCCTTCGTTCACTCATAAAAGGCATGGTTTCTGCAAAATCTATAATTTGATCAACACTGACCCCTTTTCCCTCTTGTCTCTCAAGGTTCATAATTTCATATGCCGGATCTAGTATTTGATTTTTTATATTATTCACATAATGTTTCTTCATGTAATCTTCTTGACCATAACATAAATATAAGTTTTTAATTACTTCCATAACAATTTTGTATCCTCCATTGAACTTATTTTCACTCTTTTACCATTACTATATGTGATAATGGCACCAACATCTTTGGTTATTTTTATTGGCACATTGTTTTTTTCATACCGCTTAACCACCTCAGGACTAGGGTGGTTATATAGATTTCTTTTCCCACAGCTGATAATAGCAAGGTCTGGGCTTACTTTTGTAAT
>CAZLPH010000259.1:0-1270 GCA_964561345.1 uncultured Candidatus Epulonipiscium sp. | reverse complement strand
CTTTATCTTTAATAATATCATTTCCTCTGATTTTGTGCACAGGAATATCTTCCCATAGTATTATATCATAAAATGCCTTAAAGCGGGCATCATCTAGGGGGAGTTCTCCTAAGAATAATTTATCTATTTTATACATCTGCGCAAGTTCCCCTAAACCATCCATATGGTCAGCATGGGCATGGGATAAAATCGCCCCATGAACCTTTCTAATACCATTATATCTTAAATACTGTTGGATTCTTTTACCATTACCAGCAATTCCTCCGTCTATAATAAATGTCTTACGGTTAGGAGTTGTTATAACAATGGAATCTCCTTGACCTACATCTAAAAACACAACCTTTAACTCTCCTGGAATTATTTTTATGCTCTTAGCAGTGAGTAATAGTAACACATTAAAACCTATAACGTAAGTCATAATCTTTTTTCTTCCTTCTAAATTTAACTTTAAGTAGAAAAGGATAACAGCCATAAATAAGGTGTAGGCCCCCAACTCAAACAGATTTGGTTTGCCAACCACAAGGGTGGCAAAAGGAATCTTAAGAGCAAGGTTAGAGATCTTTTCTATTAAGATAAGCAGGTAAAAAGCACTCCCTATAACCCCTTTAGCTAGAACCATATTAATAGGACAAATCATCATGGCTAAAAAACCCACACTCACCACAATGGTAATCATAGGAATTAAAAGCAAATTCATCACCATGCTAATAGGCGTAATAACATAATAGTGATAAGCAATGATAGGTGTGGTTCCTATCGTTACCGCTATCATTGGCGCAATATAATTTCTAATTTTACTAGGAACAATATAAATTCTCTTGAAAAATGGGGTTAATAATATCAGACTTCCCACTGCCGCGAATGATAGCTGAAAGCCTATGTCCCATAAATATAAATTATTATAAAGTAGTAACACAAGTGCAGCAAAGCTCCACGAGGTTATAGGGTCAGGTTTTTCCTCTATTAGTGTCCCTACAACAATAATCGACATCATAATAGCAGACCTAGTAACAGAAATACTAAAGCCTACTAAAGCTGCATAGAGCCATAGCACCATGATAACAATCACAGATTGATGACTCCTTTTTAATCCTATTTTATTCAATATCCACCACAAAACACCCCCTATAACCGAAATATGAAGACCTGAAATAGCAAGCACATGAGCAATACCCACGTCTTGGTATATGCCCTGTATATCCTTTGATAGTAGCTCTTTATCCCCTAGTAACATAGCTTTCATTATTTGAGCTTCTTGGTCTGGCATAAC
>CAZLPH010000258.1:1043-2966 GCA_964561345.1 uncultured Candidatus Epulonipiscium sp. | reverse complement strand
GAAATTGTAAAATATGTGTCCACATGGAATGTAGATGGTTTAATTTTGTTTGGTATGTTAGGGGATGACTGTCTTACCATGAAAAAGAAGTTTAAAAAACCTATGGTATATATTGATAGTTATTTTTCAGAAGATCTTATAGAGCACGTTAATGTAGGGTTAGAAGATTTCCAGGGAAGCTATGACATTACAAAATATTTAATTGAATGTGGACACAAGAAAATTTCCTTTTTAGCTGACAACTGTGAAGGTGTTGATAGTGAGCGGTTTAAGGGCTATAAAAAGGCACTAGGAGAGGCAGAAATCAACTATACACACGAAGACTTTTTTTTGATATCACCTGAAGAACCGGAACTTTCTTTGTGCCTGGAAGAATTTTACGACTACTCAACATCTTATACAGCTTTGGTATGTGTTTCAGATTACTATGCAGCTCTTGTTATGAATTATTTGAAAGATCGTGGCCGTAATATTCCAGAAGATTTATCTGTTGTTGGATTTGATGATAACTTCTATGCCAAAGTAGTAAGGCCGGCTCTTACCACTGTACATCAAGATGTGGGAAAAAAAGGAGAAATTGCTGTAAAGACACTACTTGCCATGATGGATGAGGAAATCATAGAAGAGGATAAATTGATTCTTCCGACTAAATTAATGATAAGGGATAGTGTTAAGAAGATAAATTAAGAGAGATATACTTAAAATAAATTACTTGTAAACATATATTTTTTATAAACAAATATATATTTGGTAGATATGTAGCATATTAACTAAAAAAAATAGTAATAATTATAAAGTAGTACTTGCAAAAGTATAGGAATAGTGATAATATCAGATTATAGAGTTACCTTATGCGCAAAAGGGATATAAATATAGAAGATATATTAACCTTATGTGGCAAAGGTGTTAAAACTATTATAACTATTATGAAGTGGAGGAATGAAAATGAAAATGAATAAGAAATTGTTATCATTAGTTGTTGCAGGTACAATGAGTGTTATGTTATTAGCTGGTTGTGGTGGATCAACACCTAAAGAAAGTGATACAGCTGATACAAAAGAGCCAGTACAAGTAGAGGAAGTAGAGGAAGAAGAGGCAAAGCCAGAAGTATCAGGTGAAGCGATTCGAATCGTTAATGGAAAAATCGAAGTTGATAACCAGCTAAAAGCTTTTGCAAAAGATTATACTGAAAGAACAGGACAAGAAGTCCTAATTGAGTCTCTTGGTGGCGGAGTTGATATTAACGGTACACTTAAAGGCTACTTAGCAGCAGGTAATATGCCAGATATATTTGTTTTTGGTGGTGAAGGCGACTACGAGACATGGAAAAATCAAATGGCAGATTTAAGTGGTGAGGAATGGGTATCAAATACAGATTTCGGATTTAAATCAGAAACAGGAGAAGTTGTTGGTTTTCCATACGCAGTTGAAGGATATGGTATTACATACAATGCAGATATCCTTGAAGCAGCAGGTGTAGATCCAAGTAGCCTAACAAGTTTTGATGCTTATAAGGCTGCATTTGAGAAAATTGATGGTATGAAAGAAGAGTTAGGAATTGACGCAGTTGCTTCAGTAGCAGCAGAGTCAGGACAAATGTTCTGGTCAACAGCTAACCATATTTTCGGTTACTATTTATCATTAGGTCTTGAACGTGGAGACACAACATATATCGATATGTTAAAAGAAGGTAAGATTGATGAAGCAAGGCTAGGACAATTTGCAGATTATGTAAAGATGTTATTTAATTACTCAGACCCTACAGTATTAATCTCAGGAACATATGATGATCAATTAGCACTATGGGCACAAGGTAAAACAGCATTTATTACACAAGGAAACTGGATTGATCCTTCTTTACCAGATTATGATGTAACATTTGCTGTTGGTATGGCTCCATTAGCGTTTTTACAAGAAGAAACA
>CAZLPH010000258.1:0-1033 GCA_964561345.1 uncultured Candidatus Epulonipiscium sp. | reverse complement strand
AGCGGATTCACCATCATGGTGGGCTGTTCATAATGAAGGAAATGTTGAAGCTGCAAAGGCTTTCTTAAATGATATTGCTCTTTCAGAAGAAGGGGAAAAGGCGCTTGTTACAGAAAGTGGTATGATCTCTCCGTACACTTCATGTACTATAGAACCAGAAACGCCACTAGCAGTGCATTTAAAACAATATGTTGATGCAGGGAATACGTATTCATGGGAATGGACAAAGATGCCAGAAGGTATAGCACAAAATGCTACTGGTGGTTTATTTGAACTTTATGCAAAAGATGAAATAGACAAAGAAACATTTGTTAAAATGATGGGTAGTACCATTGCGGATTATGTAGCACAGTAAGATGATAGCACTAATAAATCGGAGGGGGGGTTAATCCCCCCCCCGATTTATTAATTTTTATATTAGAAAAGGAGTGGATAAAATGACCATAGCCACGAAAAAAGCAATAGCCATCCTAGAAATGGGGGCTGGAATTGCTGCAATACTGATTGCACTATACCTAGCAATAACAGGCAGTGAATATAGCATGCGTGGGGCAATTCTTATCGTAGGTATGTTATTAGTAATTCTAGGTGTCTATATGATGCCAACTAAAAATCGTCGCACTGTTATTAATGTTTTATTCTTATTGCCATTAGTTTTTACCTTTGCAGTAACAGTACTTATTCCGTTTATCTTAGGTATTTTCTATTCCTTTACCGATTGGACAGGAATTGAATTTACTAAGTTTGTAGGATTTGAAAATTATATTAGGATGTTTAAAGCGTCAGATTTCGTTTATTCATTTGTGATTACATTTGTATTTACCTTATTTAATATGTTTCTTGTAAATTTAGTAGCATTTGGACTTGCTATACTGTGTACATCTAAAATTAAAGGAAGAGACTTTTATAGAGCGGCCTTTTTCCTTCCTAACTTAATCGGTGGGCTTGTATTAGGGTATGTATGGCAATTTATTTTCAACAAAGTATTTATTGTTATTATACCAGGTAGCCTTTCTATGCTAACAAATCCCAA
>CAZLPH010000257.1:0-2966 GCA_964561345.1 uncultured Candidatus Epulonipiscium sp. | reverse complement strand
ATCATTGCGAAAATTGCGTGAATAATGTTATCTATTTCGTCAAATCTTATTATTTGGTTTTCTACTTCGATAAAAAACACCCCCAAAGTTAGATTGTGGCTTAACTTTAGGGGTGTCGTTCTGACTGCTATAGACGCCTACTCTTATGACATATACTAATGCTAAGGGGGGCTAGGCTAAGCCACACTACTGCTTAAAACAGGAATCCAATCATTAAAATCCCCAGTACAATTAATGGTGCTGGAATCTTTTTTGTTAGCAGCAATATAATTGTAACAACTGTAATAAGCATATTATCTAATGCAAATCCGCTCTTTTGCATCAAAATTATTGACGCCACTGCAATTAATCCTCCGGCTACGGCGGTAATGCCTTTTAAAGAAACCTTTATCCCCTTAATTTCTTTTAACCGCTCCCATATTGGATAGACAAAGTAAATTAATAGAAGTCCCGGCATAAATATTCCAATACCACTTGCCATAGCACCCAATACTTGGATTAAAGGGCCACCCCCCCGAGCTGCCATTCCGCCTGCATAAGCGCTAAAGCTAAACATAGGCCCTGGTAACCCCTGTACAAGGCCAAATCCAGTTAAGAATTCTTGATTTGTCATGTATTGACTTATCTCTACTAATTCACTATGCATAAGTGGTACAACCACTTGTCCGCCCCCAATAACCAAATAGCCATAACGATAAAAACTTTCAAATAAGTGTAGAATCTTATTGTTATATATTAAGCTAAGGGATAAGCTTCCTATTGCAAATACCAAAAATACAATCATATATAACCAAGGTGGATTTATTTTGACATGGTTCCAAAGATTTTTCTCTTGGGATGTTTTAATACTTACAAGTCCACCCAAAACTAGTACTAATGGATAAATCCAAGGCGCCCTAATAAAGTATGTGGTTATTGCGCCAAATAGTAATAATAAGAAGGTCGTCTTATCCCTTACTACTTTGCCTCCTATACGGTATGCTGCCACAATTATAAATCCTACAGCCATTGGTCCAATATAGCGAAGCACGTCTTGAGATATAGTCATCTTGCCTAGAAAGCCACTTAAAAATGAAAGTAGGGTCATTATTACAAGTACAGGTACAGCCCACACTAACATTGTCAAGAACCCTAACAAGGGTCCCCCAATTTTATAGCCAATAGATACAATGGTTTGTGTACTACCTGGCCCAGGTAAGATCGTCGTTAAAGCAATAAGCTCTATGAGTTCCTCTTCCGTTAAATATTTTTTCTTCACGACCATTTGGTCCGTAAACACACCGTAGTGAGCTTCGGGACCTCCGTAGGCCCCGAGAGAGCAAATAAAGACGTCCTTTAGAAAAGTTGTCCACCTGCTTTTGTTTTGATTTTCATTTTCCATAATTTTTCACTCCCATTGATTCCATAAGTTCCTTTTTAAAATAGTATAATTAATCTCTTACTATATAGATAACATTTGATTCTAAAATTCACCCCTAGTCAGGATGATTTGATTAAAAAGATTCTAAGTTTGAATACACTAGTGGGCTAAGTTTTAAAAACAAACACATATTAAGACTAAGGACTATTAAAACTAAAGTAATAATACTTCGAAGAGGGCCGGAGACCATCATGGCTTATTAGCTATTAACTATTTTTTAGTTTTTCATCGCCTTAGATTTCTTTACTTTTATTCCAAACAAAATTAAGATACACACTAAGGAAAATACAGATAATACCCGAAATCCAATTGCATAGTTTTCAGACGTCATACCTAAAAGGGACCCAAATCCAGCAGGTCCTAGTGCAATTCCAAGATTAGAAGCAGCTGTTATGGTTGCTAGGCCCATACCAGTATCTTCTGCTTTAACCACATCTGGTAGCAAGGAAAATATGGAAACTGGCCTTTTGTAGTGACAGACCCGATAACTGGAAAAACTGTGGCCCAAAGGTTGTGTAGGCCAGCAGCTGGCCATTGGCCACCATCCATATGATGCCAAGAAATATAAGGCTTAAACCTGGTTTAAATCTTGGCTTAGAAGGCCTTACATCTTCTTCTGCCTTCTCAGAAGGCAAAACAAGAAAAACAGCCACCATGGCCAAAGTAATCATAACAAAAATAATGATCCCCACTATAATTGTTCGCCAATTCATCCTTACGCCCAAATAGCCAAAAAGATTGACAGACACAACCGTGCCAACCGGGACGGCTATATTAAAGATTCCCATGGCGCTTCCTATATTATTTTTATCAAAAAACATGGTAATTAAAAGGGGTGATAGGACAACTAGTATCGTTGCCCCAGTCCCAGCTAGTAACCGGCACATTAGCAATAGTGGATATGTGGAAGATAATGAAAACCCTAGCAAGCCAATAATAACAATGCTTAATGCAGTTATTATTATTTTTTTAAGGTCTAACTTGTGCAGAGCAGATGCCACTAAAAAGGGGATAAATATTCCTATAACAGAATAGGAACTCATTAAAATCCCCGCCTGCTTTGTTGAAAAAGCTATCTCTTTTGTTATATTTGCAGTGATACGGCAAAGACTAGCATTAGTGCAAATGATATGGCTAGCACAATCCATTTATAGAACTCTTTTCTCTCATTCATCTTAAACATAATTTTCTCTCCTTATACTTTTAAAATGTGTTCACGTAAGTTTAATATCAATATTCTATTATGATCCATCTTACCATATCTTATGTTCTATTTTCAGCACATTCAACTAAGCTACTATTATATCACAAAAGGGGTTTACCTAAGAGATATGAAATGTTATGATTAAAAAGGTTACCCTTGACCTACCTCTTTGGAGCTAGAGCGTAAGGAACTTGGCCACAGACGGCCTGTTATAGGCCTAATTAAGGCTAGAGAGACCAAGGACATTTGATGGCTAGGCTTTATTTAAGCACAAAATACAAACAAAAAGGCCATCTTACTGGGTGTGTATTTTTCGCAGATTAGTTTCATTGCTTTAATCTT
>CAZLPH010000256.1:0-2980 GCA_964561345.1 uncultured Candidatus Epulonipiscium sp. | reverse complement strand
GAATGGATACAGACAGTATCGTTAAAGATTTAATGAGGCCACAACAATATAAGATTGATAACAAGAAGAAGGAACAGGCTTTACTTAAGCTAAAAGAAGACGCGTGGAAAGAGATGAACGCCAAGTTATATAATTTCCATACCAAATTCACAGATAAATTGCGAAGTGGCAGTACTTATAATCAAAATAATACAACATCAAGCAATGAAAATGCTATGACTATAAAGGCTGATACAGTAGTGCCAGAAGGTACCCATACTTTTGACGTTAAGAACTTAGCCCAATCAGCCACAGCAGTGGGGAAAGTGGCTGAGGACTTTGCCGTAGAGGAAGATACAACTTTAAAAATGCGAATCGATGATAAATATATAGTTGAGGTTAAAGTAAAAGCTGGTGCTAGCTTAAAGGATATTCAAGCGGCTATGAATAAAAAGCTAAAAGGCTTAGGTGAAGAGGCAGGAGATCCTAAAATTAATACAGGATTCCTTGCTTCTTACGATGAAAAACACGGTAGCTTTTTTCTAAATTCAACAGCTACAGGGCAAGAGAAGAAGATTGAGCTTGCGCCTAAAATTGCAGGAGAAACGGATCAAGATTCTATAGACTTATTTAAGGATCTAGGACTTATCAAAGTAGATGATAATAACAAGGTTATTAGTAAATATGAGGGAAAGGATGCTAAGTATATCTACAATGGCTCTACCTTTTTTAGCTCTAGCAATAAGATTGAGATAAATGGCATCGAGGCAACCCTAAAGGCTGAAAATACAGGGCCTGTAATTATATCGGCAGAGCCTAATACAGAAGGCATCTATACATGGGTTAAGGAATTTGTCACAGAGTACAACAGTCTAATCGATGAGATTAACACAAAGATTGGCACAAAGCCTGGCAAAGACATTATGCCTTTAACAGCCGAAGAACGAGATTCCATGAGTGATAGTGAGATTAAACTTTGGGAAGATAAATTAAACAGCTCACTTTTCTATAAAGATACCCAGTTAACAGATTTTGTGGATAGTGCTAGAAAGATTTTAGGAGATGTCTTTGAAGGACAAACCCTGGCTAGTATAGGAATTGTTACAGGCTCTTGGCAAGAAAAAGGGAAACTATATATCTTAGGCGACGAAGATAGTGGGACCTATTCAACTGAGACAAACAAGTTAAAAGCAAAGCTTGAGGAAAATTCAGGAGATGTGGTTAAGCTGCTTAGGGGATTGGGAAGTAAGATGTATGAAACCCATAATAAGACCATGTTGTCTAACAACAAACTAAAAAGCGCCATGAAATTCTACAATGACAAAGGCATGACCGAGGAGTCTAAGGCTTTTGACAAGCAAATCGCCACAATGGAAGAACGCATGTACAAAATGGAAGACATTCAATATAGAAAGTTTGCAGCAATGGAGAAAATGCTAAGCTCACTTAACAATCAAAGTTCATGGTTATCACAACAATTTGGAGGTATGTAAATGGCAGCAACAAATGCATATGCATCATATCAAAATAATTCAGTATTAACATCATCGCCCCAGGAATTAACACTTATGTTATATAATGGTGCTATTAAGTTTGGTGTTCAAGCTAAGAAGGCCATAGAGGAGAAAAATATCCAGGAGGCCCATAGATTAATTATCCGTGCCCAAGATATTATTCAAGAATTACAAATAACCTTGGATGATAAATATCCCATTGCGGAAGAATTAAACCGTATCTATGATTTTATCTTGTATGAGCTGACAGAGGCCAATATGGCCAAAAGTACTGAGCACTTAGATACTGCCTTAGATTTTATTAGACAAATCCGTGATACCTGGGCAGAAGCTACAAAAGCAGCTCAAAAAAAGATAGTCTAGGTAAGGAGATGATCTTATAACCTATCAAATATGCGGTAGATGCAAAAAGATGTTTGAAACAAACAAACAGGCATACTGTGAACCTTGTTCGCGTAAAAATGACAGGGATTATGCCTTAATTATAGACCATATAAGAGACAATCCGGGGGCAACTGTTATGGAGGTTATTTCTGCAACAGGTGCCACCCTTCAAAGTATTAACTGTTTTGTTAAAGATGGTAGTATTTCTTATGTAGAGGATAAGATAAGCGTTGAGAAGACTTTTAACCTACCAGATGAACCGGTAGAATTTAAGACTGCTAAGTTTCACGGTAGAATGAGAAATAGGCGCTAAAAAAATAAAATCAGGGGGTGCCGTGTGGGCGTGGATAATTTAGAGCAAAAGCAAGTCTTATTACAAGCAATATTAGAAAATACCCAGGCACAGACCAAGGCTATAGAAGAGGATAAAATGGACCTTCTAGAAGGCTTAATTGCCAAACGCCAAGAAATCATGGGCCAGGTAGATAGGCTAGATGAGATATCGGGCTTTAAACAATCAGACCCAATGAAGGCTCTTTTGAGTCAGATTATGACCCTAGATAATGCTAACCAGGCTCTTATGAATAATGAACTGGGCAGCGTTAAAGGGGACCTTCTAAAGATTCGTACTGGCATCAAGCAGGGCGAGCACTATAAGGATGAATATGGTCTATACAAAGAAGAAGGTGTCTTCTTCGATACTAAGGAGTAATGAAGATGGCAGATAGTAAGGACAAACTATTTAAGACCCTAGAAGGGATCTTGGCTGCGGTCACAGATATTAGTACCATGACCCAGAACCAAGAAACAGTTATTTTGCACGGTGCAGAAGATGAGATGTTATCTCAGTTAGCTGCTAATAAGCAGGAACTGATTCTTAAGCTAGACCAGCTAGAGACCCAGTTCCAATCTATTTACGAAAAGAACAAGGGGATGATGACGTCCAAAGAAGATATAGGACGCCTTCAGAGCCTTGTTGGTAAGGTCGTAGAGACTAAGGCGGCTATTGCCCAAGGGGAAGAGAAGAACCGCCGCTTGTGGGCCAGTAAGGGGGCGCCTAAGGTTCATGTGGAACCTATTAGGCAAGCTAAGTCTTATGTGGC
>CAZLPH010000255.1:0-2988 GCA_964561345.1 uncultured Candidatus Epulonipiscium sp. | reverse complement strand
ATAAAATAAGTAAAGAAATGCTGCAAAGATAGAAAGCAAGGCCCAGGGTTAGAGGTCAATTGCCTAGTAAGCAAGCTCGAGGGCTTTTCCCTCTTGCAAGGGGGGGCGCACCCCAGACAACTCTGAAACTATTCTGACACCTTACAATGACCAGCAATCTAAACTTGCTGGTCATTTTTGCTGCCACAAACAATTATAAGTTATGTTTGGTATATATATGCTCTATGTATCTTTGGGTTTAATTCTGCTTAAGGGAATTATAACCATTATTTTACAGTAACAGAGTCTTTTTGTACCTACAAATCACACCTATTTTATGCTATACTATACTTATAGAAACTCAAATAAAATGGATAGGCTTATATATTATAAAGATATATTGTTGGAAAGGTAGTGATGTAATGGTTATAGAAAGACAACAATTGTTAAAACTTATAGATGAAATCCCAGAGAAGCAGATTCCAGAACTCATTAGTTTTATTGGATATTTGAAGATAAAGAATGAAATAGATGTATTTAAAGAACTTCAAGATGTGAGTGAAAGTAGTATAGAATTCTGGAATAACGAGATAGATGATGAGGTATGGAATAATGCATAAGCAAGGGGATATATTGCTGATTCCAGTGCCTTTTACAGACTTAACCTCGAGCAAGAAAAGGCCAGTATTAGTAATATCTAATGACCAGTATAATAACAAAACAGAGGATATAATTGTTGTAGCAATTACCTCTAATCTTATAACCAAGGATTATAGTATTCTTATAAAAGATGCTGATTTGACGAAAAGAAACCTATAATATCAATAAGATTATTTCATGTCAAAAAGCTTAGTAAGGTTCTTCCGGCTTACGCCCTCGCTAGACTAAAGAAAACACTGAAACCATTTTGACAACTTATAGTAGAGATAGATAGCGAGTGTTAAGTTGCTCGCTTTTCTTATAATGAACCATGTCAGAATATTTGGTGGGTTAGTGGTTTGGGGAGGATGGAGAAATGAGTAGTGTGGATGAGGGGGGCTTCCTTTAAGGTGGGCAACCCTACGGAGGGGGCATTCTTTGTTCTCATACATGAATATAAAAAACAGGTTTTCTACTATGTTTTCCATAGGCGAAACCGTGGACATGTCACAAGTTTCCTGCTGTATACAGCATCGATATTGATATTGGCCAGGTATTCAACCTTACCTGTTGGTTACCTTCAAATACTGTTCGTTCTAAACGCTATCTACTGTGTTCTATGCATCATAGGTATAAAAAAACCTCTAGGATTGGCAGGTATTAAACTTAAACAATATCAGCAAAGAATAGATGCGGGACTTGCCCAGGAGAGTAAGGAGTTTTTTGAATCAAATCACTGGTATCTGATTGATTCTATTGATAAGGTCCGTTTTGCACAGCTTCAATCAAAGTACTATGCGGCAGTTGGAAAGAATATAGAGGGGTTTTACAGCATTACGTCCATATCAGATAAGCTTCTTTATAAAAAGGAACAGGAAGACTTTCTTGAAGAAAAAGCTCGATTTCTTTATAAAATGGGCGATCTTGTTGCCCTTAAGGAAGTGATTTCTCTACTTGAAGGTGACGAGTATAAATCCCAGAACCCAAGCCTCTGGGCGATGAAAGCTTTAATTCAGGAAGAACGTGGAGATCTTGATGCTGCGTTTTCAATGATGGAAACGTCAAAGGCTAAGCTTTTAAAGAGATTACTAGTGAGGAAAGCGTTAATTCAAGCCTTTTACACGCAGTAGTATCAAATGTTATCGCTAATGCTACTCTCATTGAGCCTAAGGTAGTTTCTTGCTATCAGAATGAATATAAAAAACATCTAAATATGACTTCTGCTGATAATCTAATCCAGTATAACAATTGTGAGATTACTTATTATAGGCAGATTGGAGATGCAAAAAAGGAATTTAATATAACAAAAGATGGATATTATAAACTTGCAACTAAACTTGATTCAGAAACAAAAGCCTTATTTCAAGCTTCAACATTCAGAATGGTGATGAACGGTAGGTTCCAGTATAATTGGTTTGTCTCGGAAATTGAAGGCAGTATTGATTCTTATTTCACATTACCTCTAAAAGAAAAGTTGGCTGTGTTTAAGGAGTTTACGGGAATACTGCAACAGGAAGAGTTCAGATATGTTAGGGCACAAGAGCCGTTTAAAAATCTGATGGACAGAATATTTGAATACTATAGGACACAAGGACTTGCTGATATTGATTCCATCATTAATTCACTTGATAGCCGTGAAATCTATTTATATCATCATTTTACCCTCGAGAAGTTAGGTATCCTGAAGCTGCTGGATAGGGAAAAACACATAGAGAATAGTGAGTCCACCTATTTAGATCTTTATAAAACCGTGTACGATGCGGGACTCCATATCACTGCAACGAATGTCTTATTTGTGTATATCGATGAATGCGCTAACTCGAGCAATGTTCTACTATCGAAACCATTTCAGCCCCCAATAACCTATCAAGTTTTTTTGGAGAGCATTCCGTTACCACCGCCTCCAGAGGTATTGAAAGATGGCATACATCTGAATTATTACTCTGTTAACCGTAATCTTAATATGGGTGTTATTCCGTTGTATCGTGATAAAATAGAAAAACACATAGGGACCATTATTGCGGAGTATCATAAATGGCAAAATCATCCCATAAAATATGAATTTAGTTTACATATTGCGCATTTCCTTGTTTGCCTTGATAGAGTAGAGGAGGCAGAACAGTTTTTTCAGTTCTTTGTAGACAGTAAAGTATCAATTAGTCAATTTGCTACATGGATGCAGGATGAGTATGTAGAGTTGAAGAGATTGTTTAATGGAAAGGCAGTGCGCCTCTGCCTATGGGGTCGTACCCCAGAAAACTCTGAAACTATTCTGATAATTTATAATAGAGATAGATAACGAGTGTAATGTGACTGCTGGACTAAACCAATACATAACACCACGGATTGCACGTTGGATGAGACCTAGGA
>CAZLPH010000254.1:0-3015 GCA_964561345.1 uncultured Candidatus Epulonipiscium sp. | reverse complement strand
TATTTATCCTCCTTTATATAATGAATATAATGGATGCAAGAAATACTGCAAAACGAATAGAAGACAATAATGATCCAATGAATTTCAAGACGTTTTTAAAACATATATGGGAAAAATATTTTGGGCAGTTTATGCTAGCAGTACCTATGATGGCCATTACCTTTTTTGTCGTATTGCCGATTATCTTTACAATGTCAATTGCCTTTACCAATTACTCCAGCCCCAATCATTTACCCCCTAAAAATTTGGTAGACTGGGTTGGACTAAAAAACTTTAAGGCTTTGTTTACATTAGATATATGGAACGGTACATTTTTAGCTGTAGGCGGCTGGACCGTAATATGGGCAATACTTGCAACAGTAACCACTTATTTTACAGGGTTGTTTTTGGCCCTTCTTGTAAGCTGGGAAGAGATCAAGCTTAAGAAACTATGGCGGGCTATTTTTATTTTGCCCTATGCTATTCCGAGTTTTATTTCCCTTCTTATTATGCGTTTAGCATTTAGTGGACCAGGGCCTGTTAATAACTTTTTAGTATCTTTAGGCATGGGGAAGGTTCCGTGGTTTACGACTTCTCTAACAGCCAAGATAATGATTGTTGTCATTAATATTTGGCTAGGATCTCCTTACTGGATGGCACTTATGTCAGGAACATTAACCAATATTGATAGAGGGATGTATGAAGCAGCAGAGATTGATGGTGCCTCAAAAGTTCAAAAGTTTATAAAGATTACATTACCTATGGTTCTGTATCAAACATCTGCCCTTATGGTCATGACCTTCGCATTTAACTTTAACAATTTCCAAGCAATTTATCTACTAACTGATGGAAATCCAGTCAATGGAAGTTATAGATATGCAGGTTCAACAGACATTTTGATTTCATGGATTTATAAACTAACCAAAGATCAAAATCAATATAATATGGCTTCGGTTATAACATTATTATTATTTGTATTTATTGCCGTAATCTCAGCTTACTCATTTAGTAGGACAAAAGCCTTCAAAGAGGAGGATATGTTGTGATAAAAATTCAAAAAGAATCTGAAATAGTTTTAAAAACAAAAAAGTTTAATGCAAAAAAAGCGCTTAAAATGATACCTGTTTATATGTTATTAATAACCTTATCTTTAATAATATTAGCACCAGTTCTATGGATCGTAGGATCCTCTCTAAACCCAGGGACGAGTTTATTTAGTTCGGAGATATTTCCTAAAGAGCCCACCTTGCGACACTATAGGGATTTGTTTACAGAGACAGATTATAAGTTATGGTATATGAATACCCTTAAGATTGCTAGTGTGAATATGGTGCTATCAGTTATATTAACCACATTAACAGCCTATGTATTTTCCAGGTTCCGTTTTAAAGGCAGAAAAATCACCATTATTACCATGTTAATTTTGCAGATGTTTCCGTCCTTTATGTCTATGACAGCGATTTATGTTTTATTATATAGACTAGGACTCTTAAATACACACCTAGGCCTGATCTTAGTTTATGTATCAGGGCAGATACCCTATAATACATGGCTGTGTAAAGGGTACTTTGAGGGAATTCCCAAGAGTCTAGATGAAGCAGCCAAAATTGACGGGGCTAGTAACCTAACAATTTTTGTAAAGGTTATTATACCCCTTGCCAAACCTATTATTACATTTGTGGCTATTAGTAACTTTATCGCCCCGTGGTTTGATTTTGTATTCCCACAATTAATTCTTAGAAGTTCTGACAAAAAGACTTTAGCTGTAGGACTCTTTGAATGGATTCAAAAAAATCAAAACACATACTTTACCAGATTTGCAGCGGGCTCTCTATTAGTGGCAATTCCAATAACCGTATTGTTTTTATACCTACAAAAATACATTGTCCAGGGATTATCAGCAGGTGCTAATAAGGGATAATATAAAACAAACCTTGTTTTCAGCAAGGTTTGTTTTTTTATGGTATAATTATTAATTAAAGATGGCACTAATATAAGGCATAAGGAAATATATATGCAAATAAGATTAATAAAGGTAAGGCTTCTAGACTAAGTGCTAGGAGCTTTTTTAGATGAAATTATAGGAGGTAAATATGATGAGCAAAATAACCGAAATAAAAGGCAAGTATAACATAGCAAGAGTATTCACCCCAAATATAGAAAGTGATACAATAGACCAGATTAAAACCTTATGTGATCAAGGATTTACAAAAGACAGTAAAATAAGGATTATGCCAGATGTTCATATAGGAGTAGGTTGCACAATAGGCACCACAATGACCATAAAGGATAAAGTTGTGCCTAACCTTGTAGGGGTAGATATTGGTTGCGGTGTAGAGGTTGTAAAACTTAAAAACACTCATATTGAGTTGGAGAAGCTAGATAAACTAATTTATGCAAAAATACCCAGTGGTTTTAAGATTAGACAAAAAGAACATCGCTATAACGAGCAAATAGACCTAGGAAAGCTAAGGTGCAAAAAGAAAGTGAATCTAAACAGGGCAAAGCTTAGCATAGGCACTCTTGGGGGCGGGAATCATTTTATTGAGGCTAACAAAGATAGCAAAGGCAATGTATATCTAGTCGTCCACTCAGGAAGCCGAAATATAGGGAACGAAGTGGCCAGGTACTATCAAAAGGAAGCATCTAAGAATGCAGAAGGAGACATACCAAAGACCCTAGCTTATATAGAAGGTTCTCTATTTGACGATTATATCCACGATATGAAAATTATTCAAGAATATGCCACTATTAATAGAAAGGCAATAATAGATGAAATCATCAAAGGTATGGGGTTTAAAGTAAAAGAAGCATTTACAACCATCCATAACTATATAGATACCGATGACATGATCCTAAGAAAAGGTGCCGTATCATCTAAAAAAGATGAAACCTTCTTAATTCCTATTAACATGCGTGACGGTAGCCTTATCTGCAGAGGAAAAGGTAACCCAGACTGGAACTACTCAGCCCCACACGGCGCTGGAAGGCTAATGAGCCGCAAAGAAGCCAAAAATTCCCTTACCCTCACAGAGT
>CAZLPH010000253.1:0-3018 GCA_964561345.1 uncultured Candidatus Epulonipiscium sp. | reverse complement strand
ACAGGAAACTTACGCCATAGTCCTCCTAGCTTATATAAATTAATTTCTCCTGTACGAATATAAATAATACCAACACCCAAAAATAGAGCAACTTTAAACAGCGCATGGTTAATTATATGATATATTGCACCCGATAATCCAAATCCACCGTCTGATCCTAGATAAAGAGCAACTCCTAAACCTAGTATTATATAGCCCATCTGACTAATACTATGATAAGCTAATAGTTTTTTCGCATTGCTTTGAAGTAATGCAGCTAAAACACCTAATAGCATGGTACAGGTTCCCAGAATAACCAGAGTAGTTCCAAGCCAAGTCATATTAGAGCCTAATTTCTCACCCCAACCGGCAAACTCGCCTGTTCGTATTAATCCGTATGCCCCTACCTTAATAATAAGCCCAGATAGAAGTGCACTTCCAGGCGTAGGTGCAACCGAGTGAGCATATGGTAGCCAAAGATGTAATGGCACCATACCAGCCTTAATCCCAAACCCTACTATAAATATAGCAATGCTCCAAGCAAATAGCCCGGGATTTATAGGTGTAACCATACCAGAGCCGATATTAGGAAGCACCTCTGTCGCTACGTCCATCATAACAATTCCTATTGCTAATAAAAGACCACCTGCAATACTAAAAAATAAATAAAAATGCCCAGCTTTAATTGATTCCTTATCCCATCGATGAATAACCCAAAAATACGATGTAATAGTCATTGTCTCAAAAAAGAGCAGCATCGTCAACAAATTACCTGCTAAAAATATCCCTAGAACTGCAAACAATGTAAGCATTGTAGCTATTTGAAAGCTCCAGGCCTTGCCTTCATGTTCCATATATTTTGGTGAATATATAGAAACTACAAACCAAAGAAAGGATGCTAATAACACGAAGATAGCTGATAAAGTATCTGCACGGAAAGTCAGTATAAAAGGACCAGCCATGGCCATTTCATAGGTTAATGGTATCCCTCCAATAACACTCTTTAATAAAAAGCCTCCCAATATAAGAACAGTTAAGTTTATAACAAAGGGTATTTTTATAGACTTATCTCGCGTAATTAATAAGGCCAATGCTCCTATGAGTGGAATAACCATAAGTATCAGAAGTAACATAAATTCACTCTCCTTTTCTTAATAGAACCAATTGACAACAGCCATAACTCCTGGCCAAACTATTCCTGGCCATAGGCCAATCAAAAGAGAAACTATTGCTAAAATCACAGTTGGTACCAGCATAAGGGAATGCCTTCTTCCCTTTTCTAGGTTCCCTTCGACTTTTTCTCCGCGAAAAGCATCCACGATTACAGGCACAAAACAGAAAGCATTGATGATTCCGCTTAGGATTAATACCACAGCAAGCTGCCATCTCCCACTTTCTACACTGCCCTTCATCAAATAATATTTTCCCCAAAATGTATTGAGCGGCAGCATGCCAATCATACCAAGAGTAGCAATGCTAAATACAACCATAGTCTTAGGTAATCTCTTACCTACACCACCCATTCTGCTTATTAGCTTCTCGCCTGTCATTTCAGAGATAATCCCTGCACAAAAGAAAAGGCTGACCTTTAAGGTAGAGTAGCTAATCATATGCATTATTGCACCTGCTAAACCCCAGGGTTGTAATGAGAAAACACCCAGTAAAATATATGAAAGATGGCTAACCGTCTGGTAAGCCAATCGACCCTTCAAAACGTCCTGACGAAGTGCAATTATAACTCCCATCAATATAGTAAATCCTATAACCCAGGGCATAATTTGACCTAGACCCAATTGCCCCACAAGCTCGTGGCCAAACACAGAATACACAACTCGTGTAATTCCATAAGCTCCAGAATACACAACTGCTACTGCATGAAGCAAAGCACTTACCGGGGTCGGGGCTACCATAGCTCCAGGCAACCAACCATGCAATGGCATTATAGCAGCCTTGACACCAAACCCAACAACAAACAGGCCTAAAAGCCAGTTAAGACCAGGTCCACTGTAATCTGCTAAGATAGCGCCGCTTGAAAAATCAAGGCTACCAGTCCAATTATAGGTGATAATTATTGCAATTAAAATTGCTCCTGCACCAGAAAGACTATAAAGAATATATTTCGACCCAGCTTTCATTGCTTTAGGTGAGCGTTCATGAATTACTAGGGGGTAGGTGACAAAGGTTAGTAATTCATAAAATAAATATAAGGCAACCAAATTCCCTGAAAAAGCTACACCTAGAGTAACACTTAAAGCCATAAGTAAAAAACTATAATAAGAACGTTGATTATGTTTGGAGTCCATGTAACCAAATGAATATATAGCGGCAAAAACCCAAAGACTTGACGCTATCAATGCAAAAACCGCTCCCAATGGGTCTGGGGTAATACTCCAAGAAAGCCCTGCAATTTCACCCGCTATACTAATATTTTCTCCTGAAAATACTGATAGAGCAACTCTCCAATTAAAAACTGCACCTAATATAGTAAATAGTAATACTACAAGGTTACGTATACGGCTACTAACCCGAGGCATTACTGCAACGATTAAACCACCAACCAACCCACTAAATAAAGCAAAAATAAGATTAAGCATGTAACATTTCTCCTCCTTACGGGATCATTAATAGTTCAACAGCAGCTCTTTTAGCTAGTTCTAATATAGGTCCCGGAATAATTCCTAAAATCACCACAGCTACAGCCAGCATAATAAGGGCTATCTTCTGTGGCATACCAGGATCATGGATATCCTCATCCGTCCCGGGTTCAAAGTATGCGATACGAATAATTGGTAAAAGATATGCAGCACATAAAACACTTCCTAATATAATTACAATTACCGAAAGGATATTTCCAGACTCTAAGCTTCCAAGAAGCAAGTACCATTTTCCAATAAATCCGGAAAACAAGGGTATGCCTATAAGCCCTAGACTTCCAATTGTAAAAACCGCCATGGTTATGGGCATCTTTCGCCCTATACCTGCCAAATCCTTAATCTTTTTCTTTCCGCTAGCAGCAAGCATAGCTCCTGCAGCCAAAAA
>CAZLPH010000252.1:0-3036 GCA_964561345.1 uncultured Candidatus Epulonipiscium sp. | reverse complement strand
AGAATAAATAAAAGAAGAAAGAATCTACACAATAAGTGTGGATTCTTTTTTTTATCTATTTAAATTAGACTTGACAAGTTAAAAATGTAATTATATACTTTGAATATGAAATACTTTGACAGGCAAAGTATTTGACTTGCAAAGGAAATACATAAGGAGGAAAATATGGCTAGAAACCCAATTAGGTTAGTTAATGAACTTTTAGTAGAATTATTTAATGACATATCACTAATAGAAAGAGCTGCTATTAGCTCAGGACCATTTGATGACATTTCCATAACGGAGATGCATACAATAGAAGCTATAGGTCCAGGGATTCAGTCAATGACAGATGTAGCAGATAAGCTAGGAATAACAGTTGGTACCCTTACAACAGCTATTAACCGTCTGGTAATCAAAGGGTATGTAGAAAGAAATAGATCTGAGGAAGATAGGCGGGTTGTTGAGATAGGCTTAACCAAACAAGGAAGATTAGCTTTTAAGATCCACGAAGCATTCCATAGGGAAATGGTTAAGAACATGATCGAAGGATTATCCATAGAGGGTAATGAAGTCCTTATTCAATCCTTATCTAACCTAAATAACTTTTTCAAAGAAAAATATCACTTAGCATTGAAAAAATGATTTTGTAAAGGAGCAATGTGATGACTTATGCGCAAATCGAAGGAACGGGGCACAGTGTGCCAAAGGTTCAGGTATCAAATGAAGATTTAGCACAGTATGTTGATACAACAGATGAATGGATTAGTAGCCGAACAGGCATCAAAAATAGATATATTTCGACCGGAGAAACAGCGACAAGTCTTGCTATAGCGGCTGGAAGGCAGGCTTTAGGTGAAGCTGATATAAAAGCAGAAGAAATTGATTTGATTATCGTTGCCACCATGTCGCCAGAATATTTTATGCCAAGTACAGCTTGCCTTGTACAAGGAGAAATAGGTGCAGTTAATGCCACGTGTTTTGATTTAACAGCTGCTTGTAGTGGTTTTTTATACGCCCTAAAGGTGGCTTCCCAAGGAATAAGGTGTGGGGACCATAAGAAAGCCTTGGTAATAGGCAGTGAGGTCCTTTCTAAGACATTAGATTGGAAAGACAGGGACACCTGCGTCCTATTTGGAGATGGTGCAGGGGCAGTGGTCCTAAGTCAAAGTGACGGGCCAGGAATTATTAACAGCTATACAGGGAGTGATGGAAAAGGGGCAGAACTATTATCCCTTCAAGCAGTCCAGAGTAAGAATATGTTGCATGAAGCAGAGGCCACGAATCCTTACATGGAGATGAAGGGACGAGAAGTTTATAGTTTTGCAATTAAAATTGTTCCAAAATCGATTCATGCCGTATTAGAAGGCACAGGGTATAAGGTTGATGATATATCATGGTTTGTTTTGCACCAGGCTAATGAAAGAATTATTGATAGTGTGGCAAAAAAGATGAAAGTGCCAGATGAAAAGTTTTACAAAAACATGGCTACTTATGGCAACACATCAGCAGCAAGTATTCCCATTGCTCTTAGTGAACTGGCTAAAAGCAAAAAACTAAGCAAGGGAGATTTAATCGTTCTTGTTGGGTTTGGTGGTGGCCTTACATGGGGGGCAACCTTAGTCAAATGGTAAGATTGTAATATTAAATGGATAAATCCTTTGGAAATTTAGTTTTCTAAGGTTTATATAAAACAACAAACAACAAACACATTAAACAGGAGGAATTAAAATGATATTTGAAAAAGTAAAAGAGATCACAGTAGACAAATTAGGGGTAGAACCAGAGGAAGTAGAATTAAAAGCAAGCTTTAGAGATGACTTAGGGGCAGATTCATTAGATTTATTTGAATTTGTAATGGAACTAGAAGATGAATTTGATATTGAAATTTCTAACGAAGATGTTGAAGATATTCAAACAGTAGAAGATGCAGTTAACTATATTACATCAAAACAATAATATGATTTTAGTAGAGGAAGGGATCTTGGATGTATCATCAACTTTGTAAGATGTTAGGAATTCAGTACCCTATAATCCAAGGCGGTATGGCGTGGGTTGCGACTCATGCCCTTGCTGCTGCGGTATCTGAAGCAGGCGGGCTGGGCATTATAGCAGGCGGAAGTGCCCCGACAGATTGGGTAAGAGATGAGATTAGAAAGTGTAAGGCATTAACAGATAAACCTTTTGCCGTTAATGTCATGTTACTAAGTCCCTTTGCTGATGAAGTAGCCCATATGATTGTTGAAGAAGGGGTTAAGATTGTCACAACAGGAGCCGGTAATCCAGGTAAATATGTAGAGATGTGGAAGGCTAACGGAATAAAGATTATTCCAGTTGTTCCATCAGTGGCTATTGCAAGACGTATGGAAAAAGGCGGAGCAGATGCCGTTATTGTTGAGGGGTGCGAAGCGGGTGGTCATATTGGGGAGTTAACAACTATGGCACTTGTACCACAAGCATCACAGGCTATATCAATTCCAGTTATTGCAGCCGGTGGTATAGCAGATGGCAGAGGCGTAGCAGCAGCATTTATGCTAGGTGCTCAAGGTGTGCAAATGGGAACAAGGTTTTTGGTGGCCCATGAATCTCCGGCTCATGCTGATTATAAGCAACGTGTTATAAAAGCAAGTGATATTGATGCAGTGGTAACAGGTAGAAGTACAGGACATCCTGTAAGGTCACTTAAGAATAAGCTGACCCGTGAATTTGTACAACTTGAAAAGCAAGGGACGGATCCAAAGGAGCTAGATAGATTGGGTGAAGGTGCCCTTCAAAGCGCAGTCGTAACAGGCAACACTAACCGTGGTGCAGTAATGGCAGGCCAAATTTCTGGACTAGTTACAAAAGAGCAATCTGCCAAAGATATTATTGAAGAGGTTTGGAATGAGACAACAGCTTTAATACAAAAGATTAAAGATAATTTTTAATAAAAAAACTAATAAGTAGGAGTGTGGGGACAAATGAAAGTTGCGTTTTTATTTTCTGGCCAAGGAGCACAATCGGTAGGCATGGGCAAGGACTTATATAATTATTATTCTGAGAGTAAAACTATTTTTA
>CAZLPH010000251.1:0-3084 GCA_964561345.1 uncultured Candidatus Epulonipiscium sp. | reverse complement strand
TTCATGCCTAGCTCTTTAATATAAGGAAGCGCCTCTGTAATTCCTTTAAGATCTCCGTGGTGATGACTTGGCCCATACCCAGTACCATGTCCTTTGTCTTTATCACCATCACGATAAGGTGCTACCATTATTTGATAAGTTCTAAGTTCATTAAAGGCTGTTTTGTCAATAACCACATCTTCCATTTTGGTATAGGTGTGTTCCTCTACCAGAGACATATTACCGTTATCAATAGCAACTTTAAAAGTGATGGTATCCCCAACGTTAAGTTCTTTACCAAATTTAATGACTTGGTTATTCTCAAACTTAATCCCCTTACCTTCTTCTAGAGGATCTGTTCCATCTAGTGTATAAAATGCTTTTTCAACATTTTTAGCTGCATAGTTAATCCTTACTGCTGCTTCATCTTTGAAATATTTCGTGTATGTGTTTTTATCTGCCACTTCTACACTCATTGTCATTGATGGTTCATAGTCATAAACATTAAAGTTCTCATCAATCCAACAGGTTTCATCTGTATTTAAGTCCGTTGACTGCGGTCCATCTGGCCCTTGCGTTAAGACAAATTGTGCTTTCTTGCCTTTAGCACCTTCAAATACATATCTATACCATTCTGTCTTGTTACCCTTAGAATCTTTTAATTGTGTTAGTTTGTTACCTGGCCAACTGGTGTCTCCAAGCTCTCCCCATGTATGGATATAAGCTTCAGACCAATCTGCTGGCTTTCTAAAGTAGACTGCAAGGTCTTTTTCCTCGTCGTACGAGGGGCCTTCTTCGTCATCATCTTCCCCTGCCTCTTCCTCATCTGCGAAAAGCTCTGGATCATGAGAATATAGTCTACCATCGGCCGTAACCCATGCTACTTTCGTCATGACTTCAAAGTTCCCTCCTGTACCTTGTTGCTTCACATCAGCATCCCAGGTTCCATTGTTAAATAAGAATTCAACCTTTTTAGCTGCTTTAATTTCTTTCTTATACCAGCCTTCTCGGCCTTCTACAGCTTCCATAACACTAGGCTCTTCCCCTAGCTCTCCCATGTCCCAGTTTCCATCTTTACCAAACCAAATATATGGCTTTTCCCACTCTTGCGGTTTTTCTACATAGATGGTTATGTCTTGAGATTCTACCTCTGGAGCTGTTTTGTCATAACTTACTTTGTCAACAAATACGTGAGTGCTATTAGGTGTTACTTGAACTGTATTTCCTTGGTATCTAGCAAGTCCTGTTGTGCCTGCCCTTTCACTATCAACAACTGAAATCCAATCTTCGCCTTCAAGCTCTACGTTTTGGAATTGTTTGCTTCCATTATGGATAACAATAATTTTATCCCAATTATCATCTGCGCCTGCACCTGTTATTTCATAACCTACCATACTAGCATCTGGCATCTCTAAGAATGTTAAATTCTCAGAAACTTGCTCTGTCGTTGGCATTCTAAATGCTGGATGATCCATGCGAAGTTTAATTAAACCTTTGTAATACTCATATACTTCTTGATAGTCATCTTTACGTGCCCAATCTAATTGGTTAACGCTATCTGCACTCTTATAACTATTTTCATCTCCGCCTTTTGTGCGAAGCATTTCTTCTCCTGCATGAATAAAAGGAATTCCTTGTGATGTTAACACCACTGCTGCTGCAAACTTATCCATCCTAATTTTTTCAAACTCTGTTGCCTTAGGCGCTGATATTCCAATTTTATCCCATAAGGTATGGTTATCATGTGCTGAAACATAGCTAACTGTTTGAGTTGGCTCCTTAGCCCATGGCGCTTGTGAGTAATTTACCTTGGTATAATCAATTTGCGGATGATCAGTCGATGAAACCACACCAAATTTAATGCTCTCTACTGCTGCTTTAGCATCTTTTGTCGTTCCATTTATAAAAGCCACATCTTTTTCATTAAATACTGAACCCTTAAGTCCATCACGAAGATCATCACTAAATGCTGCTATTCTAGAATCTAGCTCTGGAACATTTTTCTTAAGTGCTTGATCTGCTTCTGGAAGAGGCGTATCGCCAGCTGTCCATCCCTCACCGTACATAATGATTTCTGGATTAATCTCATCTAAGGCTGCACGAATATCATTCATTGTTTGAATGTCATGGAGTCCCATAAGATCAAAACGGAATCCATCAACATTATATTCCTTGGCCCAATAGGTTACAGAATCTACCATGAACTTACGCATCATAGAACGCTCTGATGCCGTTTCGTTTCCACACCCTGCACCATCGGAAAACTCCCCTTTTTCATTCATACGGAAGTAATATCCTGGTACAATCTTGTTTAGGTTAGACTGAGCCCCATCCCCACCTAAGTGGTTATATACAACGTCCATAATAACGCCTAAGTCATTATCATGTAAGCCCTTAACCATTTCTTTAAATTCATTAACACGGACTTCCCCTTTACTTGGGTCCGTGGAATAAAATCCTTCTGGTACGTTATAGTTTTGTGGATCATATCCCCAGTTGAATTGTGGTGTATCTATTTTACTCTCATCAACTGATAAATAGTCATAAACAGGTAATAAGTGAACATGTGTAACGCCTAGATCTTTAATATGATCAAGCCCTGTACTTGTTCCATCTTTATGTGTCGTACCCGATTCAATTATGCCTTTATACTTACCTTTGTTTGTAATGCCTGAATCTGGATGCATTGATAAGTCTCTTACATGGAGCTCATAAATAACTGCATCTGTTTGATTTGGTACTGTTATATGATCATTTTGTTTCCAGTTAGCTGGATTTGTACTAGCTAAATCAATGACCATACCACGTTTTCCATTTGTTCCTGTTGCTTTCGCATATGGATCAACAGCTTCTACCGTTTTGCCACCAACTGTTACTTCGTAGGTATAGTATGTCTTGTTTAAGTCTCTCTTTGCCACGTATGTCCATGTACCTTTTTCCCCTGGTGTCATATCATGAGTAGCAGTTGCACTGCCTGTACTACCATTGTCATATAGTTTAACCTTTACAGCTGTTGCAGTAGGTGCCCACAATATAAATTGTGTCTGCGCTGCTGTATATAACGCCCCTAAATCCCCCTCATATGTATAGAGGTCTTGAAACTTC
>CAZLPH010000250.1:0-3107 GCA_964561345.1 uncultured Candidatus Epulonipiscium sp. | reverse complement strand
TTAAAACCTCCAGTTTAAGATATATTACATTGTATCACAATAGAAAGCAAGAGATTTGAAATTTTCTTGACAGGAACCTGTAATTAGCATATAATCATCATTAATCATAAAATTTAATAAATTATCAAGAGTGGTGGAGGGACTGGCCCTATGAAACCCAACAACCGGCATTTTGGATTTGCAACCCAAATTTAAAAGGCAGCGGTGTTAATTCCTGCAGGATCTAATCCTGAAAGATAAGATACATATTATTAATGTATGATAATACCTTAATAACAGTAGGCTACTTTCTTATCTGAAAGTAGCTATTTTATTATAAAAAAGTAAGCAAGGAGGAATAAAGATGGATATTAAAACAGTTTGTGTGCATGGCACCATGGACCAGACGCATTGTACTGGGTCTATATCGGTACCCATATATCAGACAGCGACATTTGGACATCCAGGAGTAGGGGAAAGTACAGGATATGATTATTCTAGGTTGCAAAACCCAACCCGGGAGCAGCTTGAGAATCTGCTAGCAAGACTAGAAGGTGGTGTAGATGCTATGGCATTTTCCACGGGTATGGCTGCTATTAGTGCTATGATGGAACTTTTTAAAATTGGGGATCATATTATAGCCTCTCATGATTTATATGGTGGATCCCATAGATTATTTGATCATATATCAGAAAAAAATGGCTTAACATTTGATTTTGTTGATACATCAGATATTAGTAAAATTGAAAAATATGTTAAACTAAATACGAAAGCAATTTTTATTGAAACGCCAACGAATCCAATGATGCATGTAACAGATATTAAAGCAGTTTCTAAGATTGCTAAAAAGCATGACTTACTTTTAGTAGTAGATAATACATTTTTAACTCCCTACTTTCAAAAGCCTTTAGAATTAGGAGCGGACATTGTTATGCATAGTGGGACCAAGTATTTATCAGGCCACAATGATACCTTATCAGGGTTTTTAGTTGCAGCTAGTGAAGACATTGCCCAGAAACTAAGATTTATTGGTAAAACAACAGGGGCTTGCTTGGCACCTTTTGATAGTTGGTTGATGATTAGGGGCATTAAGACCTTAGCCATTAGAATGGAAAAACAACAGGAAAATGCCATAAAGATTGTTGATTGGCTTTTGGCCCATCCCAAAGTAAAAAAGGTTCATTATGTGGGTCTTCCAACACATCCAGGTTACGAAATATCAAAAAAGCAAGCCAGTGGTTTTGGGGCTATGATTTCTATAGAACTAGATAGTGAGGCAACAGCAAGGCATGTGCTTGAAGGCGTTCAAGTAATCCTTTACGCAGAGAGCCTAGGGGGCGTAGAGACCTTAATAACATACCCTATGATGCAAACTCATGCAGATGTTCCGCAAGAAGAACGAGAAGCTAAAGGCATTGATGAACGGCTACTGAGGTTGTCTGTGGGGATTGAAGATACAGAAGATCTTATAGCAGATTTGGAAAATGCCCTGGGAAAATAAAAGTAATACAAAAGAGATAGGAGAGAATAAGTATGAGCCATAATTTTGATGAAATAGTTGATAGAAAAAATACCAACTCCATAAAATATGATTTTGCAGCAGAACGGGGAAAGCCTGAGGGTGTATTACCACTTTGGGTTGCAGATATGGATTTTAGAACACCAGAAGTTGTAAGGGAAGCTTTAGCAGAATCAGCAGACCATGGTATATTTGGATATTCTGATACAAAAGAAGACTACTTTAATGCTATTTACAATTGGTATAAAACTAGATTTGATTGGGAAATTGACCAATCTTGGCTCGTTAAAACCCCGGGAGTTGTTTATGCCATAGCCCTTGCCATCAGGGCATTTACCCAAGAGGGAGACAGTGTTATTATTCAGCAACCAGTCTACTACCCTTTTTCTACGACAGTTACCAGTAACAAACGTAAGCTAGTTAATAATTCCTTGGTGTATGAAGATGGAAAGTACCATATTGATTTTGAGGATTTTGAGGAAAAAATAAAAGAAAACAAGGTGAAAATGTTTATCCTATGTAGCCCCCACAACCCTGTTGGGCGTGTGTGGACACAAGAAGAGCTTATTAGAATGGGAGATATTTGCCTAAAGTACGGCGTGATTGTTATTTCAGATGAAATCCATGGAGACTTTGTATTTAATGGGAACAAACATTCTGTTTTTACAAGTTTGAGACCTGAGTATCTGGGCAATACTGTTATATGTACAGCACCAAGTAAAACATTTAACTTAGCAGGACTTCAAACGTCAAATATTTTTATAGCTAATCCAGAACTTAAGGAGAAATTTGAAGAAGAAATTCAAGTTAGTGGTCATAGCCATATTAACACCATGGGACTTGTGGCATGTCAAACAGCTTATGAGCATGGTGGTCAGTGGGTAGATGATTTAAATAAGTATTTGGAAGGAAATTTAGACCTTATTAGGTCTTTTCTCTTAGAGCGATTACCGGAAGTTAGACTTGTAGAGCCTGAAGGGACCTATCTTATTTGGTTAGATTTTAATCAGCTCGGATTAAGTGAAAGAGAGCTAGATGATTTAATTACTAATAAAGCCAAGCTTTGGCTCAATAGTGGTGCTATATTTGGTAGGGATGGGGCAGGGTTTCAAAGAGTGAACATAGCTTGCCCTAGAGCCACAATAAAAAAGATGCTTTCACAACTAGAAAAGGCCATACACAAGAACTTCTGTTCGTAGTATAATAGGACAAAGAGGTGATTTAAGTGGGCAAGCATACAAAGATATTTTTTCATATAGATGTAAATTCAGCTTATCTGTCTTGGGAAGCTGCTTATAGGCTAAGCCAAGGAGGAGAAGTGGATTTAAGAGAGATACCATCAGCTATTGGTGGTGATGAGAGCTCAAGACATGGGGTTGTTCTGGCTAGATCCATCCCTGCAAAAAAGTACGGTGTTATGACAGGAGAGTCATTAGTCTTTGCTAGGAAAAAATGTCCCAATCTTAAAGTGGTACCAGCAAGACACCATATATATGAAAAGTATAGCAATGACTTTATTAAGTTATTAGGAGATTACTCACCCTGCACTGAAAGATTTAGCATTGATGAGTGTTTTTTAGACTATACGAATATGGAAATGCATTTTGGC
>CAZLPH010000249.1:0-3118 GCA_964561345.1 uncultured Candidatus Epulonipiscium sp. | reverse complement strand
AAGGCCTCATTTTGCCTAGGACACTGCACCAACGCAGTTGCCGTAGAGCGGGAACTACTAGGTGAGAAGGAAATGTTTGCCGTATCCTCAGAAGACGTAGAGGAATTTTTCAACCAACATATCAAAAAGAAGGTGTTATAAATGGAAATCATGAATTTTTCAAGTGCCAACTGCAAAAATTGCTACAAATGCGTCCGGACCTGCGTTGTCAAAGCTATTGAAGTCAAAGACGACCAAGCCCAAATCGTAGCAGACCGCTGCATTGCCTGTGGACAATGCCTAGTGGTATGCCCGCAAAATGCAAGAAACATCCTATCCCATGTGGATGACGTCAAAGAAAAGATAAAAGAAGGGGCCCAGGTTATCGCCACACTAGCCCCCGCCTACAGAGGCTTTTTTGACGCCAGTGACAAAATGATTACAGGCCTAAAAGAGTTAGGCTTTACCAGCGTCCAAGAAACATCCATCGGAGCCGAAGTGGTCTCCAGGGAATACGAAAGACTCATCCAAGAAACACAAGACCGGGAGCTCATTACCAGCTGCTGCCCATCCATCATGATGATGATTGAGCGCTACTACCCAGAATTAATCCCCAACGTCCTACCAGTCATATCCCCAATGATTGCCCACGGAAAAATAATCAAAAGCGACACACCAGAAGCCTACGTTGTTTTTATAGGCCCCTGTTTTTCAAAAAGCTGCGAAAGCGTCGCCAAAGGAAATATAGGCGTCATCGATGCAGTCCTTACATTTGACGAACTCAACCTATGGTTCCAAGAAAAAGACATAGACCTATCAACATTAGAAGAAAGCCAGCCAGACCAGTGTGGTACTTTGCGTGGCAACAGATACCCACTTGTGGGCGGAATCATTAACGGCATTAGGCCTGTCCTTGACCAAAAAAAGATAGACGTCATCAGAGTACATACAGTAGAAAACTGCAAAACCATCCTAGAAGAAATGAAAAACGGCAGTCTCCACAACGTGTGCGTAGAGCTGAGTGCCTGCAACGAAAGTTGCCTAGGCGGACCTGGGGCAATAGGGCATACGGGCAACCCCTACCTTAGACTACAGGCCCTCCAAAGATACGTCAAAGACGCCCCTGCCAACAAGATAGAAACACAAACGCAATACCCAAAGATTGATATGAGACGAGAATTCAAAGACAAACGCTTCAAAGAAGATATACCCACAGACAAAGAAATAGTAGAAATATTAGAGAAAATGGGCAAGTATATGGCCGCAGATGAGCTTAACTGTAGTGCCTGTGGTTATAATACATGCAGGGATAAGGCTGTTGCCGTCCACCAAGGCATGTCGGAAGTGGAAATGTGCCTGCCCAATATGAGAAATAAAGCAGAACGAATGAGCAATAAGATATTTTACCACTCACCCAATGCCATTATTGTGGTGGATTCTGGCCTAAATATTGAAGAAGTAAACCCAGCAGCCGAAGACATCTTTAAGATCAAAAGTGATGCCATAGCAGGACAAGGGCTAAAGGCCATAATAGACGAAACTGACTTTAAAGAAGCCATGACAAACAAACAAAGCCGCTTTAAAGAAAAAGTCATCTACGAAAACTATGACTATATTGCCTACAGAAATATTATTTACCTAGAAAAAAGAAATGCCCTTCTTATTATATTTGTCGGCATAACAGAAGAAGAAAAAAGAAAAGAAAAATTCACAGAGCTTAAACAAGATATGGTAGATGTAACCCAAGAAATCATTAATAAACACATGCGCACAGTCCAAGAAATTGCCAGTTTATTAGGTGAAACAACAGCAGAAACCAAAGTTGCATTTACCCAGCTCAAGCAAGTACTAGAAGAAGAAGGAGACGCATAATGCAATACTTTATAGACGTTGCAAGTTACAGCGTAAATAAACACGGCGAAGAATTGTGCGGGGACAACGTAGAGCATTTAAAAATGCCAGACGGGACCATAACCGTCCTATCAGATGGACTAGGCAGCGGTGTCAAAGCCAACATACTAGCAACTTTAACATCCAAAATTGCCATTACCATGCTCAAAAAAGGTGCCAGCATAGAAGAGACCATTGATACCATAACAAATACCCTACCAGAATGTAATGTGAGAAAACTAGCATACTCAACATTTACCATTATAAAAGTGGAGAATGACGGCAGTGTTTACATGGTAGAATATGACAACCCATCAGTGTTTTTTTACAGAAATGGAGACCCCTACCACATTGAAAAAGTAGAAAAAGAAATTAATAACAAGCTAATCTACGAAAGTCACTTTCAGATGATTCAAGACGATGTCCTAACAATTGTCAGTGACGGGGTTATTCATGCCGGAATAGGGGAGAAATTAAACCTAGGTTGGCAATGGGAACACGTCAACGAATACTTAACAGACCTGGTAAAACTAGAAAACACAGCAGAAAAAATAACCAAAAACCTCATGAGCGTATGTGAAAACCTCTACGCCGATGCCCCAGGTGATGACACAACCATTATCACCATAAAAACAAGAGCCAATCAGTATATAGACCTTTTTACAGGACCACCCAAAGACCCAAAAAACGACAAGGTCTTACTAGAAAATATTAAAAAGGCCAAAGGAAAGGTTATATTATCCGGCGGGACAACAGCCAACCTTGTATCTGACGCCTTTGGGACACCAATCGAAATAGATTTGATCAATTACACCCAAGATGTACCCCCAATGGGACGAATGAAAGGGGTCGAATTAGTAACAGAGGGACTCCTAACCCTTAATAAAGTAAAAAATATATTATTAGACTACCATGAGCAAAAACAAGCAGGTTTGATGCCGCCACCCATAAAAGGCCTAGACGGGGCATCCAGTGTGGCTAGAATTTTAATAGAGGAAAGTACCCACATTCACCTGTGGGTGGGCACTGCCGTCAATCCAGCCCACCAAAATCCAGACTTTCCAGGGACCTTTAATTTAAAAATAAAAGCAATGAAAGAAATCAAAAAATACTTACAGAATATTGGTAAATCAGTAGAGATAGACTATCTTTGAATTTTAACATGACAACTGGGGCATTTTAGTGTATCATATTAATGTAGAACATATGACGAGGAGGCACTTATATGGAAGAGAAAAATGTAACTGCG
>CAZLPH010000248.1:1846-3148 GCA_964561345.1 uncultured Candidatus Epulonipiscium sp. | reverse complement strand
ACAAAGAAGAAGAACAAGATAAAGAACAGGATACGGAAAAAGAAGAAACAGCACCTGAAGGTGAAGGGGATCAAGAAGTAGGAATTGCCCCAGGAATGAAAGCGCCAGATTTTACCTTGCTTGGGAGAGATGGGGAAGAGATAAGTCTTTCAGATTATAAAGGTAAAATTACCTTCTTAAACTTTTGGGCCACAACATGTCCCTACTGCATTGATGAAATGCCAGATCTTGAGGAATTTTATAATAACCACAAAGATGATGGGGATGTCGCCCTTGTAGGGGTTAACATGACAAAGACCTGGGAAAAACAATCCAAAGATAGCCTAGTAGACTGGCTAGATAATGAGGGACTTACCTTCCCTGTGGCCTTTGACGTAGATGGGACTCAGGCTGTCCAGTGGTCAGCTAGAAGCCTTCCAATGACATTTGTTATAGATGAAGACGGAACATCACTAGGTGCAATAATGGGGCGTACAGATATCAAGACTTTAGAAGGAATTCTTGAGGAAGTTAGAGCGGGTATGTAATAAAATAATCCTTAAACACAGAGTATGCCTTGGTAAACAGACAATGTTAACCAAGGCATACTTACTTTCTTTATGATATAATAAAAAGTAGGATAAGATAGGTACTTAGGCCACAAGGAGTGAACACATGAGAAAGAAAAGCTTATTATATGGCTATGTTATGGAACATAAGTGGGCGTATTTAATAGGTGTCATAGGGCTCTTAATAGTAGACTATGCCTTATTACATATCCCTCGCCTAACAGGTGAGATTGCTGATGGGGTTAAGGATGGAACCATGACCATGCTAGGTGTAAGGCACAATGTCATATGGATTATGATTGTAACAATGATTATCTTTTTTGGAAGAATCTTATGGCGTTATTTTATTATGGGATCTTCTAGAAAAATAGAAACAAGTATAAGACGGGACCTATTTGCAAAATGGGAGTCTCTAGATGTGACGTATTTTAACAATGAAAATACAGGAGATCTAATGGCTTACGCAACCAATGACTTAAATGCTGTAAGAATGATGGTAGGGCCAGGAATTGTAACAGTTTTTGACGCCACAGTAATGACCACATTTGTTGTTTTTCAAATGGCAATGTATGTGAGTCTGGAATTAACCCTTGTGGCCATACTACCCATGCCTATAATTGCTTTTTTAGGGGTCTATTTTGGGGGTAAAATTAAACGGTTATTTGGTGATAAGCAAGAAGCGTTTTCTAAGCTTTCAGACCATGTTCAGGAATCATTTACAGGTGTAGGTGTTATTAAGTCATTTATACAAGAA
>CAZLPH010000248.1:0-1746 GCA_964561345.1 uncultured Candidatus Epulonipiscium sp. | reverse complement strand
GGGAAAACAAATATTATTATTGCTCATAGAATATCGACAGTACAGCATGCAGACCAAATTATTGTACTAGAAGATGGCCGGATAATAGAAAGAGGAAACCATAACACACTGCTCCAAGAGCAAGGGGCTTATAGTCATATGTATAAGCAACAAATGCTAGAGCAAGAAATACAAAAAGCATAGGAGGGATACCATGTCAGATAATAAAATGTTTAAGAGGCTACTATCCTATGCAAGGCCACATATAGGGTGGTTTCTATTAGCTTTGTTATTTATGTTTGTAACGGTAGGTCTTGATTTAGCAAGACCTGTCCTTATTGGAAAAGCAGTAGATGTTTTTGTAAATGGCTATAAAGTACCTTTTAAAGCAGTGGACTTAGAGGAGGAAAGGTCAGAGCCATATATAAGTTATGACGGCCTAAACTTTAAGAAACACACAAATATAAAAGAATCAGATACAGGATTATTACAGATCATACAATATAACAAAGAATACTATTTAATGAAAGATATAGATGGAGAAGTAGCCCTAACCCTAGGTAATCAACCGCCTAAAGAACTGGGAGAGTCAGTTAAACAAGCAGATGACAAGCAAATTACCTTAGAAATTAATGATAATAGCTATGAGGGAAGCTGGTTAGCTAGGGAAGAATTAAAGCTTCTGCGTAGTTTAGATTATAGGGGCTTAATTAATATTGCAGCCTTGTTTTTAGGCCTATTAGTAGTAGGATTTATTTTCACATACGCCCAAACCCTTATTTTGCAGCATGTAGGACAAAAGATTATTTTTGCCATTAGGGGGGAAGTATATGAACATGTGCTTGCCCTACCCCTTAGGTTCTTTTATTCTAATCCTATAGGAATGCTAGTTTCCCGGATTACCAATGATACAGAAACCTTAAATGAAATGTATACTAGCGTATTGGTGAACTTAATTAGGCATTTTATCTTTATGGTTGGCATTATTTTTATGATGTTATATACCAGTCCTGCTATTGCCTTAAGAGTATTTATGGTCATGCCGATTATTATTATAGCCACCTTTGCTTTCCGCCATTTTTCACGTAAAGCCTACCGAAGGGTACGGGATAAAATAGCCCATATGAATGCTTTTTTATCAGAGCATATTTCTGGCATGCGGGTGATTCAGGTATTTGTACAAGAAAAAAGGAAGCTAAAAGAGTTTGATGAGGTTAATCATGGTTTATACAAGGCGCGTATGGAAGAGATGACAATATTTATGATTTTTAGACCCTTTATGTTTGTCTTATCATCAGTAGCCTTATCCATTGTACTACTAACAGGTGGAAGTGGGGTTTTGCAGGGAACTTTAACTGTAGGTGTTCTTATGATTATGTTACAATATACAAAGGACTTTTTTAACCCAGTAGAAGAGCTTGCAGAAAACTTTAATGTGTTGCAATCTGCAATGGCATCAGCAGAAAAGTTGTTTGGTATTTTAGATGAAGAAAATGAAATTAAAAATGGCCAGATTTCCCTTAATAAAGAAATCTTCAAAGGAAAGGTTGAGTTTAAGAATGTATGGTTTGCCTATATTGATGATGAGTGGGTCTTAAAAGATATATCTTTTGTCATTAATCCAGGGGAAAAGGTAGCATTTGTAGGCGCCACAGGATCAGGAAAAACAACCATACTAAGCCTAATTAACCGTTATTATGATATACAAAAAGGCCAAATATTAATAGATGATATAGATATTAGGGACTTTGATTTTTGCACACTAAG
>CAZLPH010000247.1:0-3178 GCA_964561345.1 uncultured Candidatus Epulonipiscium sp. | reverse complement strand
GGCGCAACGTTTTTATCTAGAAGTAGGGGGCAAAGTAAGGGCCATAAGGCCAATGATATTTTTACAAAGTCTCTGATTATGGCTCTTATAGCAGGGCTATTATTAACAGTGTTACGGATGTTTTTCTTAGATGAGTTATGCTATTTCTTAGGGGCCTCAGATGAAACCTTTCAAATGTCTAGGGATTACTTGGGTGTATTATTGGCCTTCAGTATACCTTTTGTACTCAATAGTACTTTAACAGTCTTAGTACGTAACGACGGGGCTCCTAAGCTTGCCATGTGGGCAATGCTAACAGGAAGTATCGCCAATGTTATCCTGGACTATGTCTTTATATTTGAATTTAAATGGGGCATGTGGGGTGGGGCTGTGGCTACGGCTATTTCTCCTATCATAGGCCTAGCTATTTTAAGTACTCATTTTATTCGAAAAAAGAATATGATGAGGTTAATCTTGCCACGATGGAACTTTAACATGATTAAAAGAATCATAGCTAATGGGAGTGCTAGCTTTATTGTTGAACTATCAGCAGGTGTTGTTATATTTGCTTTTAATAAGGTTATCTTAGGGATAACCGGGGACCTAGGGGTTTCGGCTTATAGTATCATTGCCAACCTGTCTCTTATATTTACGGCTGTTTTTATTGGTGTAGGCCAAGCAATACAACCAATTGTGAGCTTCAACTACGGTGCAGGAAAGATGGACCGGGTCTATGAAGCTGTTAAACTGGCCATCTACTGGGCCTTAGGTCTTGGCATTTTATTTTACGCCATAGGAATGGTATTCCCAGAGTTTCTGGTTTCTGTTTTTACAAATGAAAACTCAGATCTTATGGCAACGACAGTCCGGGGTATAAGAATATACTTTGTTGCATTTATTCTAATGGGACTTAATATCGTTATGACCACTTATATACAGTCTAAAGAACATGCTAAGGTGTCCACGATTATTTCTTTAACAAGAGGATTTGGCCTAATCATTGTGTTTTTAATGACTTTGCCAAAGTTCTTTGGTATTGACGGGGTTTGGCTCACACTGCCGGCGGCAGAGATTTTAACCACAGTCATATCCTTTATCTGCTTTAGAAAATACCGAGATGCTTTAATTTATAGTGTGAAAGCTATTAGAAGCTAGGAGATGAGCTAATGAAAGTAAAATATATGATCCCAGGGATTATTTTAATTCTAGGATATTTTCTTTTAAGAAATTTCAACAATAATAAAAATAAACCAGTAGAAGAAGGAGTGAAAGAAATGGAAGCGACTTACAAGGCAGAAGATATTGAAACCATTTACCTAGCAGGTGGGTGTTTTTGGGGTGTAGAGGCCTATATGCAAAAATTAGACGGCGTTGTAGCAGCAACTTCTGGCTATGCCAATGGTAATACAGAAAATCCAACCTATGAAGAAGTGGTTCATACAGAGACCAACCACGCTGAAACAGTAGAAGTAAAGTATGATAAAACAAAAACTGACTTAACCAATATACTCTTATATTATTTTAAAATAATAGACCCGACATCTTTGAATAAACAAGGGAATGATGTTGGTACCCAGTATAGGGCAGGAATTTTTTACCCTGACCGGGCCCAATTAGAGGTAATTGAAGAAGTGGTTAAACAAGAGCAAAAGAAATATAGCAAAGAATTTGTTGTGGAGGTGGTGCCTTTAGAAAGATTTTATAAGGCAGAAGAGTATCACCAAGATTATTTAGCAAAGAATCCGGCAGGCTATTGCCATATTGATCTAACTTTGGCAGATGAAGCCATAGACCGAGGAGATATTGCCTATAAGAGCCCACGCTATACAAAGCCCTCAGATGCAGAGCTTAAGAAACGCTTAAGCCCAGAGCAGTATGATGTAACTCAGAATGCTGGGACGGAAAGACCCTTTACCCATGACTATAATGAGCTTGAGGAGAGAGGGATATATGTGGATATTGTAACAGGAGAGCCCCTATTCTCATCAGATGATAAGTACGATGCAGGGTGCGGATGGCCAAGTTTTACAAGGCCTATTGATATGAGCTCAATTATTGAGAAAGAGGATCTTTCTCGTGGTAGGGTAAGAACAGAAGTAACAAGCCAATCAGGAGACACTCATTTAGGACATGTCTTTCCAGATGGACCGCAAGATGATGGGGGAATGAGATACTGTATTAACGGTGCAGCCCTTAGATTTGTGCCACAAGGTGATATGGAGAAAGAAGGATACGGAGGGTTAGTGGATATATTTAGAAATAAAAGTGACTTTATGAAAGACCAAAGGAAATAAGAAAAGGGGAAGAAAAGTGAAAAAGGTATTACAGCTATTATTAGCATTACTAGCAAGTTTATCTTTAATATCTTGCTCAAATATTAATTTAGAACTTGGTGATGTCATAAATGGCGTTATTGATTTTATTGATGAAGAAGCCAGTTCCCAAGTAATTGAAGAAGAGATTGGGGACATAGAAGAAATTAAAGATAGGGAAGAAGAAGTAGAGGATATAAGCGAAGATGGTCGCTACAAGACCAAAGAAGAGGTGGCCTTATACATTCATAGCTTTAATAAGCTACCAAGTAATTTTATCACAAAGAAAGAAGCTAGTGACTTAGGCTGGGAGTCTAGCAAAGGCAACCTATGGGATGTAACAGACCAAATGAGTATAGGCGGGGACCGGTTTGGAAACAGAGAAAAACGTCTGCCAATAAAAGAGGGACGGCTGTATTACGAGTGTGATCTTAATTATGAGGGGGCTTATAGAGGTGCTGAGCGGATTGTGTATTCAAATGATGGTCTGGTGTATTATACGGGAGATCACTATGAAAGCTTCACACTATTATATGGGGATGAAAACTTATGATGAAAATAACCCTTAATGGCAAAAATATGACGAGTAAGCAAAGAGCTCACGGGTATATCAGGTGGAAATTAAAATCCCAGGAATATCATGGGGATAATTTAGATGCCTTGTGGGATGTTCTTAGTAGTTATGATCAGGAAGTTGAAGTGAGTTTTGTTAACACACACAAGCTAATAGAAGCGTTGGGTGAATACGGCGAATCAATGATAAGTGTCTTTCAAGATGCTTCCCAGGAAAATAAAAAAATAACATTTAAAATCATATAAAAAACACCCCATGGATAAAACCCGTGGGGTGTTTTAAAATTACTTATTGTAATTTGAATTCAGAGTAA
>CAZLPH010000246.1:0-3193 GCA_964561345.1 uncultured Candidatus Epulonipiscium sp. | reverse complement strand
ACTCATGATATACCTTATCAAGCTGATACATAATAGGTTATATCATCTTTTTCTTTTGTTTTATTTATAAGTGCTACAGCATCTTCTAATATATCCCTTGCTTCTTCTTCCGATGCATACCTGGCCCTCGTTAAGGCCCTTATACATATTATATTTTCTGACCGCAATTTCATGATATTTTTGCTGAAATTTGATAAATCAATTAGTAAGTACTCAAAATCAGGTATATACTTCTTTAAGCCCTCTGGAAGGCTATGATAATTTGATATCATATCTCCCAATGTTCTTGCTATATTCCATTCACTATTAGCATGGTATATTACTAGGGGTAATATAATTGGTAATTCTATCTGACCACTCGTACTTGTTTGTGCTGTTTTCCTTATATTTTTGTCTTCTTGGATTTTACTTTCCCAAATATTAAGCATATATTTTAATACTTGAAATATGACCATTTTATCCTTGTAACTCTTATGTTCAAACAAGAAATAAATATAACCTTCTTTGTTGTTAATCATGATTTTAAATAATAAATCCGAGAACTCTTCTTTTAATTTCTCATCTAGAAAACTTCCCTTTTGTGGCTCTAAAGTACTAATATCTATTGTTTCTACTAAGTCTGTTGGTAAATAGTTAGCCAATAAATCTGATGCTGAAGTCACCCGCCCAAATATAGAACGAAAAAACTTATCATGGGGTTGTTTTAATATGTCCAATAAGAATCACCACTTTCAGTTGACTCTTATTATGTGTTAAATTAAGCTTTAATATACTCTTTATATCACTATTATAATCCACTTAGTTAACTATGGCAAACCTTATTGTATATTGTACAGTGACGGCGGACTTGCTCCCTAGACTGAATGAGTGATAGCTCAGAAGCCCTTCCCACCCAAGGCCTGCCTCAACCTACCTTCTTCCGCGCTTTCATTGGTTCCAAGTCGCAATATGGGAATGCCGTATTTAGCTAAAATATCATCTTTCATTTTATCCCGTTTAAGCTGCTTGGGATTGTCTGCGTGGTAGGCATAGCCATCTACTTCAACAACGACTACTGGCATTTTTTCCACTTTATTAAAAATCACAAAGTCTGTGTGGGTAAGTATGTTCATGGCATAGGCATATTCCTGGTCATTTAGTTTGCTTGTGTCCCTAATAAGCATTCTAAGGGGCTGGTGGATCACCCGGCCAAGGTGTTGAAACTCAGTGGCAGATAAGACTTTTTCTATGAGCTGATTCATTAAGTTTTCTGATTCATACTGGGAAACCCTCTTGCTGGTTTTTATAAAGTCTAATAGCTGGTTAGAATAAGATTGGTAGAGCAAGTCAAACACAGAATATATCTCACTCTTAATTACTTCAAAATTATTGTATTTGATATAGCTTACTAAATCACCAATATTGGTGCCTGCCTATTTTTATAGCCTAGCATTTGATCTAATTTCTGCCCTGAGGCGACTAAGTCTTCTTTTATCTGGTGGACTTGTGTGTCTGGCAACTCCCAATTGGCCATATTAGGATATTCACCTGTTTGATTTGAAAAAAACTCATCCTTATTAGCTTTATTTCCCAAGTAGGCCCCAATAAAATCAACATCATATTTTTGGAGCTTTTCGAAGACATTGGCTGTTGCCGAATTGTTGTTAGATACAAGAGCCACTGTCTGCTTATGTATAATTGCATTTGCAATAATATTTAAGATGGTCTGTGTTTTCCCTGTTCCTGGGGGTCCTTCAATGATACTTAGCTGATTGCTTAAGGCCTTTTGAGTGGCGTCTTTTTGACTTAAGTTAAACCCAAAAGGAAAGATTGGCTGGACAGGTGAAGCTTCTTGCTGCGCCAATGGTTTCCCCTCTAGATAGGTTGCTAAAACACTACGAGGGCTGATATTTCTAACCTTCCCATACTGGCTGCTTAAGAAGTTGTTACGCGTGCCCTCTTGTATCCCAACATAATCTGCTAACTTTTTTAGATAATCAAAAGAGTTGCTGGCTCTTTTATTACTTAAAGCGCTTTCTTCAATGGTAATGTTTTCTTTCTTATAAATCTTCTTATAACCATTTTTAAAGATGATTTTAAGATAGTAAACAAAATCTATTATTTTTACAGCACCTAATATAGGCCCATTTTGGTCATATACCATATGTAGTTGTGGATTGATTAGAGTTGAATTTTTATACCACAGGATATCCTCTTGATTATAAGTATAGGCATTGCTGCTATTATTGTAGGTTACCTGCCATTTACCATCTTGGTAGTGACAATACTTTATTTGCTCTGTTTTATCCACGTTTTTTATAAGAATCAAATGTTTTTCTATGTCCACAAGTAAGCCTCCTCCCTAGTGCCCCTTTGTCTGTGTTTTTCAGCCTTTTACTATAGCAAAGCCACTGGCCCCTTTCATAACTTCTAGCTTTGTCTTGTAAGTGGTGATGGCTCAAAATATGGTATTTTTGTTTGCTGTATTTTATTGATCACATATTTTGTTTTTAGTTTTCTTATCTGTTTCTTAAGGGTCAATTCATAGCCAACAATGTAGCGAGAATACCAATCTATAATAGCTGTAAGATACATAAAACTTCTCCCCATGGGGATGTGTGAAGATAGTCTATATAATGTTTGATTACAGTAAAAACAATACCCACTAAGTTAGCTGCTTGATAATCTCTATCAGCTAACTTAGTGGGCTTCTTTAGGTTCTATTATTTCCTCATCGCTCATTTCTATTAATCTTTTTAGCGAGATAACATTTGTTTTAATTTTTGCTCACCTCGTTTTGTTTTTTCAGGTGAAAGCAGATCTTTATTTATTTTAATACTCTTAGTAGAAGTGGAAAGTATTCTCTCGAATGACTCCACTGCTTTTTTTGTGCTTAATGTAAAATCTTTATTAAAAGATGATGTGGCCATTCTTATTTCACCCTTTATAATAATATTTTTTGTGTTATTTATCTTACTGTACTTATAGTATAACATACTTATAACTGGCATAACAATTTAATTTTAAATAGTATTTTATGGATCTAATTATTTAAAAATTATTAGATACATTCCTTCTTACTATATTATACTCACAGCATATACTTTATGCTACAATTATTTTGACAAGTAATCCTTAAGACACAAGAAAACAAAGCATGTAGCTTATGTGTTTCGTTTATACTTATATCGAAATTACAATTCAAAACTTAATA
>CAZLPH010000245.1:0-3234 GCA_964561345.1 uncultured Candidatus Epulonipiscium sp. | reverse complement strand
TAAGAAGGAGGAAGCCCATGAAAAAACAATACAGCAACAAGTGGGTGATTTTAAGTTTAGTAGCGCCAGGTCTTTTGACCTTTATATTTGCGATTTTAGCGCCAATTTGTTTAAGTGTATATTACGGCTTTACTGATTATAGCGGGATGGGTGCAGTGAATTTTATTGGACTTGAAAATTACAGAGAGTTATTTAAAGATAAAGCATTTTTTATGTCACTTAAAAACTCTCTGTTCTTAGCCTTAGGTTTTATTATAATCCAACATCCTATAGCCATTATAGTAGCAGCCATATTGGATAATTTAAAAGGAAGGGCAGAAGGCATTTTTAGGACAGTGTATTTTATACCAAATGTGATTTCAGTTGCCATTATAGCTTATCTTTGGAAGTTTATCTATAATCCTAGTTTTGGACTTTTAAACAATATCTTAAAGGTTTTTGGTTATACAAAAGAGGTGAACTGGCTAGGAAGTGGAATGGCAATTTGGTCCGTACTTATTGTACTTATTTGGCATGGATTTGGCTGGGGTATGTTGATTTATTATACGGGAATAAAGAACATTGATTCAGTCCTATATGAAGCAGCGGCTATTGATGGTGCAAATGCCAGGGTTTCTTTTTTAAGAATTACATTGCCACTGATGAAGCCGGTTATTCAAGTTAATGTCACCTTAGCTATTATTTCAGCTTTAAAGCAAATGGAAACTGTATATTTGTTAACCAACGGTGGGCCAGGGAATGAAACGCAGTTTATGGCCAACTATTTGTATAAACAGGCATTCAATTCATTTAAATATGGATATGGAAATGCAATCAGTGTTATATTTATTGTTATTTGTCTGTTAGCAACACTTGCCTTAAATAAGATTTTTGCAGAAAAAGATTTAGTATAGGAGGGATAGAGATGAATTTAAGCAAAAAAAAGAATAAAGTTGGAAAAACAGTTATGATGACATGGCTTATTATTGTTGCCGTTATTCAGATATTCCCCCTAGTGTGGCTTTTTAACTTTTCACTTGCCAGCAGTAATGAACTTTTTACGAGTGGGCTTTTGATTATTCCTAAAAAGATCCAGTGGGGCAATTATGTAAAAGCTTTCGTGGACGGGAACTTTTTACTTTACTTAAAAAACAGTTTATTAATTAATACTTTAGCAGTGGTTCTAGTGATTGCAATTTCTATTATGGCATCCTTTGCCTGTACACGTATGAGCTGGAAATTAAGCGCTACTGTAAGAAACATACTATTACTTGGGATGATGATTCCGATTCATGCCACATTACTTCCTAACTATGTTATCTACGATAAGTTAGGATTAACAGACACAATATGGGCATTACTGATTCCGTATGTCGCATTCTCACTTCCTCAAGGTATATTTTTAACATCTAGTTTTATGGCATCTATTCCTAGGGAATTAGAGGAGGCAGCTCTGATTGATGGTTGTGGAATTTACAGAACAATTGCAGTAATTATAACGCCTTTAATGAAATCTTCTATTGCCACAGTAGCTATTATGACCTATCTAAATAACTGGAACGAATTCATGATGGCCAGTACCTATTTAAGCAGCAAAACCTGGAAGACATTACCCTTCTCAGTATTAGAATTCACAGGGCAATATTCATCTAACTATGCGGTACAGTTTGCAGTAATGGCATTAACGGCGTTACCAGCCATTATTATCTATATGTCTTTAAACAAGTATATTATAGAGGGTGTTTCAGCAGGCGCTGTAAAAGGATAATAAATGAATTAAGAATAAAGAAATTAAAGATAAATAGGAGGCAGAGATATGAAAGAATTATTATATGGGGCAGCATATTACGATGAGTATATGCCTTATGATCGTCTAGATAAAGATATTGAAATGTTAAAAGCAGCCAATATGAATGTTGTGCGTATAGCAGAATCAACGTGGAGTACTTTGGAACCTAGGGAAGGTGAGTATAATTTTTATCATATAGACCGGGTACTAGATGCTATGGGGGAAGCGGGTATTTACGTTATGATTGGAACCCCAACTTATGCCATACCTTCTTGGCTTGCCAATAAAGATAAAGAGGTTTTAACCACGACCAAAGAGGGGAAATCCCTGTATGGCCATAGGCAAAATATGGACATTACAAATAAGACTTTTCGTCACTATGCGGAGCGTATTATTCGTGTTTTAATTGAACATGTTGCCAAAAGACCTTGTGTCATAGGCTATCAAATAGATAACGAGACCAAGCATTATGGAACAGCAGGGCCCTATGTCCAGGAGCTGTTTAAGAATTATTTAAAAGAAAAATATATAACCGTCGAAAAGCTTAACCAAGTATTTGGACTTGCCTACTGGAGTAATGCCCTAGGGTCATGGGACGATTTGCCAGATATGAAGGGAACTATTAATGGAAGTCTTGCCTGTGAATTTGAAAAGTTTCAGCGGTCACTTGTTACGGCGTATTTAGGATGGCAAGCTGGCATTATTAATGACTATAAAAGAGAAGACCAGTTTGTCACCCATAATTTTGATTATGAGTGGAAGAAATTTGGTGCAGATATTGCTCAGGACGGTTATTCCTATGGGGTGCAGCCAGATATTAATCATTTTGACGGGGCTAAACATGTGACCATTGCAGGAACAGATATATATCATATGACACAAGACCAGCTAACAGGAGCTGAGATCGCATTTGGCGGAGATATTAATCGTTCCTTAAAGCAGAATAATTATCTTATTCTAGAAACCCAAGCCCAAGCTTTTAAATACTGGACACCTTATGACGGCCAGCTTCGCCTTCAGGCGTTTAGTCATGTAGCAAGTGGAGCTAATGGCGTTATGTATTGGCATTGGCACTCCATACATAATAGCTATGAAACCTATTGGAAGGGTGTCCTAAGTCATGATATGAAATCAAATCCTACCTATGAGGAAGCCATGATTGTAGGGAAGGAATTTAACACACATAGTAAGGACTTGGTTAATCTAAAAAAGAATAATAAGGTAGCCATCTTAGTTAGTAATGAGTCTTTAACGAGTTTTAAATGGTTTCCTATAGATAAAGATTTATCTTACAATGATGTGTTTAGGTGGATGTATGATGCCTTATATGAGATGAACGTAGAGTGTGATATCTTATTTCCAGAATCAGAAAACATAGAGGATTACAAAGTCATTATTATTCCTGCTATGTACTGCGCTCCTAAATCCTTACTAACCCGTCTTAATAAGTTTGTGGAAAATGGTGG
>CAZLPH010000244.1:0-3282 GCA_964561345.1 uncultured Candidatus Epulonipiscium sp. | reverse complement strand
AACGCCTAGAGGAGGGATATTCATATGTCAGTAGAATTAGTAAAAAAATCATTATTACTAAGTAAGGGAACAAAAAGAGAATGTGCTCAGGTGATTAAGGAACGCGATCTCATTGTGCCAGATGGTAAGCCAGATATGCAAAAGGTATTACAAATGGATGGGAAACTAGATATTGAACAAATTGAAGTCCAACAAGATCGTATTATATATAAAGGAAAGCTAGAACTTATTATCCTTTATGTACCGGAGAACAACCCTCTGACAATCTGTACAATGAAAAGTACCATGCCACTTGAAGATTTTATCATAGTTGAAGGTGTAGATAAGGAACACGGTGTAAAACTTAACTATAGCATCGGCCACTTGCACTGGAACGTTCTTAATGAGAGAAAGGTCAATGTGAAGGCTATTATCCAGTTAGAAGTGGATGCAACCCAGACTCATATGGCTGAAGTTGTTGTAGGCTGTGATAGCCAAGAGCCTCTACAAACACGAAAACAAAATGTTTATTTTTCTAAAAAGAGTAACATAAAAGAAGAAAAAATGATTCTTAAAGACGACCTTGCAGTACCGTCAGGGAAACCTAGTATAGGAGAAGTCTTAAGAACAGAAATCACTGTTTCAGATAAAGAAATACGCCGTACAGATGACGAGATTTTTTACAGTGGGAATCTTAATATTGCTAGCCTTTATAAAGTGCAAAATGATTCAGATAATATAGAAATGATGCATCACCAGATTCCATTTAGCAGTGCCATTGAATATACCAGGACAGATGAAGAAGAGTTTTATGATTGTAATTTAGATATTTCACAGCAGTATGTACAAATTATACCTGATATTGATGGTGAGGACCGTATTTTAGAAGTAGAAGTCGTTATAAAGGCCGAAGCCAGTACCATCAATGCAGTTAGGGCAGAAATAATAAATGATATTTATTGCCCAGGAAAAAATATAGAAATAACAGACAACACCAGTGACTTTATGAATCTTCTACATAAAGTGGACACATGTATACCCAAAAAAGAAACAATTATTTTTGAAGAAACTGTGCCAGATAATGAAACCATCTATAGTATCTGCATGAAACCAATTGTAGAAGATGTTCTAATTAAAAACGATAGCCTAGAAATAAGTGGTGTTGTTGAGGCTAAAATAATCTATACCACACAGGAGCCAACACAAAAATTAGCATCTACTACCACTGTTATTCCCTTTATGCAGGAAATTGAAGTAACAGGAATAGACCAAGATTCAATGCCTATTATTATCAGTAAGGTAGAAGATATACGAATTTTAACCCAAGGGAAAAGGGAAGTTGTTGTGGAATTTAAGATTTGTAATAAGATTGAGGTATACATTAAACAGTCATTATACTTAATTGAAAATGTAGAGATAGAAGATATTGATATTGAAGATTTAAAGAAACTTCCAAGTATGATTATTTATACCGTGAAAAAAGGTGATACCTACTGGAATATAGCCAAAAGGTATAATACCACATTAGAAGAGATAAAGGAGCTAAATGAAATTGATCTTGAAGCAGAATTATACCCAGGTCAAAAGATTATGATATTAAAGAAAGTAAGCTACTAAAAACCACCTTTAAGGTGGTTTTTGCTTTTACTGTATACAGTAAGTACATAAACATTGACTTTATTTCATTAATAAGGATATACTATATAAAAGAACACTGACGGAAGGTGGACCATATGGACCAAATATCTTTAAAATCCCGGGCTAAAATAAATATTACCCTGGACGTAATTGGGAGAAAACCTAATGGGTACCATGATCTTAGTATGATTATGCAAACTGTAAATTTATACGATTTCGTTTTTATACGCAAGATGCACGCCCCAGGCATTAAACTAACGACAAATTTAAAATGGTTACCTAATGACGAAGGAAACATCGTTTACAAGGCAGCTAAGCTTTTCAAGGAAACATGTGGCATTAAAACAGGGATCTTTATGGAACTTAATAAGAAGATACCTGTTTCAGCTGGTCTTGCAGGTGGAAGTTCTAATGCGGCTGCAACTTTAACAGGACTAAATGTTTTATTTGAAGCAGGATTAAGTCAACAAGAATTAATGGACTTAGGTGTGAAATTAGGGGCGGATGTACCTTATTGTATTTTAGGCGGAACAGCATTAGCAGAAGGAATTGGTGATATACTTACACCCCTTCCGCCTATGCCTAACTGTTATGTCCTAGTAGCAAAACCTAAGATTAATGTATCCACAGCAAACGTTTTTCAAAGTTTAGATATAAAAAAGATAGAAAAACATCCAGACAATAATAAAGTAATAGAAGCTATAAAACAGGGGGATATAGATACTGTTGCGAACAATATGTGTAATGTCCTAGAGACAGTTACGCAAAAAAGGTATCCGGTTATTGGCACAATAAAAAAATTAATGCTAGAACATGGGGCGCAAGGTGCTATTATGAGTGGAAGTGGGCCAACAGTTTTTGGCATTTACCATTCTAAGAATCAGGCATATAAAGCGGCTTACGAACTAAAATTAAAATACCTTGTAGGGGATATTTTTATAACAACCATGTACAATAGACAAGAAGGAGATAAGGAGTATGAGTATCAAGGATAAATCTTTAGATATGAAAATAGATGAATACCAACCTTTGCGGGACATAGTATTTCATACTCTACGCAAAGCAATTATAACAGGGGAGCTACCACCAGGGGAACGCCTAATGGAAACCCAACTTGGGGAGAAGCTAGGGGTAAGTAGAACACCAATTAGAGAAGCAATACGTAAATTAGAACTTGAAGGCTTGGTTGTAATGGTCCCACGTAAAGGAGCTCAAGTAGCTCAGTTTACCCAAAAAGATATTAAAGATGTACTTGAAGTAAGGGCAGCTTTGGAGGCCTTAGCCGTGCGTCTAGCGTGTAAACGTATGGATGAAAGATCATTCTTACGACTTCAACTGGTTAATGCTGAATATGAATATGCAGCCAAAGAAAATGACATAGAAACAATGATTGAGAAAGATGTTGAATTTCACGAAGTAATTTTTAGTGCAACCCAAAATGATAAGCTTGTACAGATGTTTGGAAATTTAGGTGAGCAAGTACACCGTTTCCGAATTGCTTATCTTAAGAATTCAAAAGCCTCAAGGGTTGTACAAGAAGAACATATGGAAATATTACAAGCCTTACGTAATAGGGATTCAGATTTAGCGTCTCATTTAGCCAAGAGACATATACAAAGACAAAGTGATTCAATTATAGAATTTATACAAACACAAGAAGAGCCT
>CAZLPH010000243.1:0-3295 GCA_964561345.1 uncultured Candidatus Epulonipiscium sp. | reverse complement strand
TGTTTACGGACCAAATTAAAGGACAAGATGTTTTCCCGGCCCTTCAAGGTGGAACGGCAATGGTTACTGTTAAGCAGGTAGCTAGGGCAGCTCTTGGTGCACTAGAGCGAGGTGAGCACAGGGGAACTTATGCCCTGGGCGGGATTAATATGAAATATCAAGTATTTTATGAAATGATGGTAGAAGCCTTAGGACAAAAGGGCAAAACCCATGTCCCTGTGCTTCCTTTAGAGACGATGCTTCCGAATTATGAAGCACTCGATAAAAAAGCCAAAGAAAATGGTAAGGAGCATGGAATTCATCTCGTTAAAGGCGCTCAAATGAATAACAAAGACCTTTATATAGAGCCAAAAGAGGTAATGAAGGCCCTTGGCTATGAAGAGGATGATGTTATTGCATCTATTAAAGAAACGCTTAAATATATTGTTAAAGGGAAATTACAATGAAAAGAATTTACGGTATTATATTATTACTTGCACTTATTCCAATGTAGAGCAAACTAATATAAAAATTATGGTGGGTGGTAAGGACTGTTTTAGAAAGAAAAAACAGGGTTTTAAAACCTAACATTACTGACATATGAGAGAGGGGAAAGTAAATGAAGAGAATTTATGGAATAATCTTGGTCTTAGCACTAATACCATGTACAGTAAGTGCCAAGGAATTAGTGGTGGAGGATAATACCTTCAAAATGAATATAGCAGGGGAGAATTATGAAAGTGATAACCCAATTTTAAATGTAAATCAAAGCACATATTTACCACTTAGGGAAGTCGGTAATTTATTTGGGAAAGGGATTGTGTACAAGGATCATACAATTTTTATTGAGACGGATTATCCTGAGAGCTCAGGCAACGGGCATCAAGAGGACTATACCATAAAAAGTAGCAAGTATCCGGGTGCCAAGGAAAGTACAGCTAAGATCATAATAGATGGCAAAGAATATAAATCTAATAATCCTGTTATTATTGTGGATGGAACAACCTATTTGCATTTAAGAGAAGTTGCAAATATCTTTAAAGAAACCATCCATTTTGCAGGTAATACCATTTATATAAAGGGAGACGTTCCAGTGGTAGAGATTCCCGAGAACCAGGGGCAAGAGGACCACATAGCCTTTACTGTGAATGAAGAATTAATTCTCAAACCAGATGGTACCCTTTGGGCTTGGGGAGATAATACAAACGGAAGAATCTCAAGTAGTGTTAAGGAAGATAACATTGTTCGCCCTATTAAAATCATGGATGACGTTGTGTCCATCAGTAGTCCAGGTCTAATTTTAAAGAAGGATCATACCCTATGGGAGTTTGATCCGGGACTTAGAAAGGTAATGGATAATGTGGCTAAGGTACCAGCAGGTAGTACATATGATAATGCTAGGACTATTATTACATTAGATGGTGACTTATATCTCTACGGAATTATACGTAACTCAGATGGTAGCATAAGTGAAAAAATTGCTAAACACCTAGATACTGATAATAATCCAATTCCCCAAAGGGGTGATGGTTATGAAAAGTTCCCAATTACACCTGTTAAGGTTAAGGGGATCAGTGGTGTAAAAGATGCCATATATAGAATAGAAGAAGAACCATCTTTTGATGGTTATAGTACTTATAACCAAGGGGAGTCTCTTCTTATCTTAAAGCAGGATAATTCATTATGGGCCTGTTATGACTATGTACCAGTTAGGGACTCAGACACAGATAACAGAGAGCCTTGGGGGCATATGGATTCTTTTAAACATATCATGGATGGTGTCACATCAATCGAAAGTGCGGGCCTCGTCAACGCTGTTATTAAACAAGATAATAGTTTATGGGGATGGGGCACAACCCATTATGGTGGTTTAGGAAGAAGTCTAATTGATAATGTAAAAACACCTATTAAAATGATGGATGATGTTAAATCAACAATAATATCATCAACCTTTAATTTTGCCATAACAAATAAGAATGACTTATATGCATGGGGAACTAGCCAAGGCCCTGATTTTTACTATGATGGCAGTAGGAAACCTGGTATGTATAAAATAGCATCTAATATAGATAAAATAATAATGGGAAGTGCTTTTCACTTTGTTGCCCTTAAAACCAATGGAACGGTATGGATGCACGGTTGGGATCCAGTTCATAAAATGGAAGAGAAATATGATGCAGATTCTAATCTCATTCCGGAAGAAGACCGGGTAAGAATTGGTGGGTTTGGAACAGGAGATGTAAGGGAGATTGGTTACTACACAATGGAGAGTGCAGAGCCAGTAAAAGGAGCCATAGGCATTGGCGCTTTTGTCGGTGATAGAACAGCAACTTTTGCCCTAAAACCAGATGGGTCAGTTTTAGTATGGGGACCAAACTTTATTATCGATGACGGAGACGATGCTGAAGGACCTGGGAGAGAATCCCGTATCCCAAGGGTTTTTATTCGTTAGTAAAGATCCCACGTACCCTTAAAAGGTGCCTGTCCCCACTTCACTAGAGTGAAGTGGGGACAGGCACCTTTTATATGCTACTAAGTTCTATTGCTAACGGAATCTTTCAGCCAATTATTTCCATCAACAAGTCTTGAGACCAGCATGGCACAAACCGTATTCCCAGTTGAATTTAAGACTGTTGCGGGTGCATCTATAATGGTACTAATAATAGCTATAATAGGAAGTGCTTCAGGTGGAAATCCATAAACACTTAAAATTAACATCTCTCCAATCATTCTGCCACCTGGTATGGCTCCCATAACAGCCCCTACTAGGAAACTTACGGCTAGTATTGTTAGTAAGGTTGGCAGATGGTTTATTTCTCTGCCAAACAATCCAAATAGAAACACAATCTTAAGGACCCCGCCAATCACGGACCCATCTTTATGGGTATTGACCCCAAGGGGGATCACGGTTTCTGCAATATCTTTTGTGATTCCTATTTTCTGAGCGGCTTCTAGGTTGGCCGGGATTGACGCGGCACTTGAGCAAGTTGCTAGGGCTGTCATTGTGGGTGACATAGCATTGGCCCAAAATCGTCTAAAGCCTCCTTTGCCTGCAGATAAATAAGCATACAGGCTAAAAAATATAAAATAATTCACGGCTGTTAAAGCTAAATATAATAAGAATACCCTTACATATCCTTGCAAAATCTGTGTTCCTAGTTGCCCCACAATAAAGGCAAAATAACAGCCTAGTCCAATGGGGGCGTAATACATAATCAGTGTTACCATCTTCATCATAACCTTTGTGGCGTCATTTAAAAAGGTTCTTATAAGACTTCCTTGCTCACCAAGAAGCACTGTTGACAGGCCAAATAAG
>CAZLPH010000242.1:0-3313 GCA_964561345.1 uncultured Candidatus Epulonipiscium sp. | reverse complement strand
GTATATTTTAAAATTTGGAGGTAGAAATGACAAACAGTGATATATTAATAAGACTAAGATATGCCCTAGACATAAAAGACATCGATATGGTTGAAATCTTTAAACTAGGTGGCATTGATATGAGTAAGGAAGAAGTACAAGAGATTCTAACAAAAGATGATAGTGATGACTATGACCAAACAGACTTAGAGTCACTAGAAGATGAAGATATGAAATGTAGTACAATAGAATTAGAGGCTTTTTTAAATGGGTTTATTATTTTTAAAAGAGGTAAGCAAGAACCGAAGCCAGGACAAAAAGAAAAACCGATACTGGCAATCAAGAATCCAAGTAGTATTAACAACGTGGTTCTAAAGAAACTTAAGATTGCTTTATCATTAAAAAGTGATGATATGTTAGAGATACTGGAGCTAGCAGGAGTTACATTATCTAAAGGGGAGCTAAGCGCTGTCTTTAGAAAAGAAGGACATAAAAATTATATGGCATGTGGCGACCGATATGTTAGAAATTTCTTAAAAGGTCTAGCCATTAAACATAGAGGAATATCCTAAGTTTAACCATATTAAACTTAGAAAAATAGACTTGTATAATAAAGCGTATAGTGATAATATTAAGTTTGAGAATTTAAACTATTTAATGAAAGAGGAATTGACAGTGGAGGACCCCCCCTTAATAACCAGTTACACCAGAAATAATAACCATAATTATATGATTACAAAGCCTGTAATTTCGAAAGACGTAGCATTAGGTTTTTTATTAAATGCTGCTTTCTTAATTGTGGGTTTTTTACTGTACTTAAAACAAATAAATACTTTGAAAGGAATCAGGACTAATGGATAGCGATATTACACAGCTTATAATCATCTTGATATTATTAATACTAATGTCGGGTTATTTTTCAGCAGCTGAAACAGCTTTTTCGGCTATTAATAGAATAAGGCTTAAAAACCTGGCAAATGGTGACAATAAAAGAGCTAAAGCAGCGCTGGAGTTGTCAAAAAATTATGATGTGCTTTTATCCACAATTTTAATCGGTAATAATGTTGTTAATATTGCAGCGGCATCTATTGGAACAGTTATTTTTACAAGATATTTTGACAAAGCTGGTGCGGCAATTTCAACAATTGTTATGACCATACTTATTCTTGTATTTAGTGAGATATCACCCAAAAGTCTTGCAAAGGAAGCACCAGAAAAGTTTGCTATGTGGGCAGCACCAGGGCTTAGGATCTTAGTCTTTATCTTTAAACCACTTAACTTCTTTTTTATGTCGTGGAAAAGGTTGTTATCAAAGGTCTTTAAGGTGAGTGAAGATAGGAGCATTACAGAAGAAGAGTTACTCACCATTATTGATGAGGCCCAAAATGAGGGCGGTATCAATGAGCAAGAAGGAGAACTTATTCGCTCAGCAATAGAATTTAATGATCTAGATGTGAATGATGTTCTAACACCAAGGGTAAATGTTATGGCCATAGACTTGTCTTATTCTGACGAAGATATTCACAGAATGTTTGTTGAAAGTGGCTACTCTAGAATGCCAGTATATGAAACCAGTATTGATGATATTATAGGGGTCATTCACGAGAAGAACTTTCATAACTACTTACACTCAGGCAAGCCTAAGGCATCAGTTAGAGGCATTATAAAACCTGTTGTCTGGGCCACAGCTACCACTAAGATTTCAAAATTATTAACCCTGTTACAAACAACTAAGTCTCATATGGCTGTTATAACTGACGAGTATGGCGGAACAGCAGGGATTGTTACCCTAGAAGATATTTTAGAAGAACTTGTAGGAGAGATTTGGGATGAGCATGATGAAATTATTGAAGAATTCGTGCAACTAACAGACAATGAGTATAAGATTTCAGGTAGTGCCAACATTGATAAGATGTTTGATTTGTTTGATATAGATGAAGACTATGAGTCTAATACAGTTGGTGGGTTTGTAATCGGTGAGCTTGGGAAAATACCAAATGAAGGTGATAGTTTTGTCTATGAAAAACTAAAAATCACTGTGATAAAAACTAACTTTAGACGTGTTATCGAAGTCCATGTATCCGTATTAGAGGATTGTGAGGGGGAGTAGACATAGAAGATAAAGGCCTTAAAAAGTATATTGTAATTTCAACCTACATCATTGTTTTGTATTTAGCTTTATCTAATATTGGCCTTGTTGCCAAGGCTCTATCCTATATCCTAGGGGTTGTATTGCCCTTAATTATAGGAATATGTGTTGCGTTTATATTGAATATTCCTCTGGTCTTTATTGAGGAACGTTTACTAAAAAGAGCAGCTAATAAAGTCGGATGGATCGATCAGTTTAAACGTATCATATCCGTCGTATTAACCTATGTTTTCGCCATATTATTGCTTACAATGATGGTTTTATTTATTGTACCCCAAGTGGTAAAGAGTCTTAAAACACTTGTAGATACATTACCAGGATACAGTGATGGGGTGCAAATGTATGCCAATAACCTATATAGGCAGCTGGGATTATCACAAGAGATATGGGACCAATTACTTGCTAATTTTAATAACATAACATCATCTGTTACTAAATTTACTGGTAATATTGTTAATGCCCTAATTGGTCTTACCATAGGACTTACATCAGGAATTTTAGATTTTTCTATTGGTGTAATATTTTCTGTGTATATACTGACGTCAAAACAAAAGCTTATTAATATTATGGCAAAGCTTAATAAAGCATATATGAGTGAGAAAATTGCCAAAAGACTTTCCTATGTAATGAGTGAAATTAATCAAACCTTTAGTAAATTTATAGGGGGACAGATGCTAGAATCATTAATTCTAGGGCTCCTTTGTTTTATAGGAATGATTGTTTTAAGAATACCTTATGCACCTTTAGTGAGTATGTTAGTTGCAATAACAAGTGTTATTCCTGTACTTGGTGCCTACCTTGGTATAGTACCTTCCGTATTTGTGATTTTTATGGAAAGTCCAGTAAAGGCATTAATATTTATTATATTTATTACCATATTGCAGCAGATAGAGAATAATCTGATTTACCCTAAGGTTGTTGGCAATGCCATTGGCTTAGATGGATTTTGGGTTCTTCTAGCAATCGTAATGGCAGGCAAAATGTTCGGTCTTGTGGGCATGCTAATTGGTGTTCCGGCAATGGCGGTTATATATTCATTAGTAAGAGCAAATGCTAATAAGCGGATAAAGGAAAAGACCATTTAGGATTATAATCCTAAGTGGTCTTTTTTCTTTATAATAGGAAAGTTCTACTTTCCTTACCTATGCTATGGTGTCTGTTACGCCTTTCTGAGGCTTTTGCAAC
>CAZLPH010000241.1:0-3323 GCA_964561345.1 uncultured Candidatus Epulonipiscium sp. | reverse complement strand
TATTTTCCTCATTTGGCAACATGTCTCTACCCTCTATAGCATTATAGTCTAGTGCAGCCATCATTTCTGGGTCCATTCCAACGATGTTAACGCCCCAAGGGGTTACATACTTACCCATAATTAAGTTTGCATTAACACTAATTGTGGGAATGACCATGTCCACATTTGGAATTTGTCTAAAGGACTCAACTACTTTGTCATCTAGTTGCCCCTCCTGATAGCCATCCATTCCACCGCCCATTGTCATCATCCCACCGCCACCTGAGTGAACCTCTATAACCGTTAGACTCCCCCACTGTTCTACTTGGCTCTGGAAATTTCTACTCATTGCAAGGCCTAGGGAGATCATTAAGACGATAGAACTAGTCCCTATAATAACCCCTAGGACTGTTAGGGATGTTCGTAACTTACGCCGCCATAAGTTTCCGATACTCATCCGAATTAAATCTATATTATTCATCTAAATCAAACTCTATTTCTTTTGCTTCTTTTTTCTTTTTCTTGCGAATCACTACTGCAGTAGCAATAGCAGCGGCTATAATGACAACAATACCAATAATTAATGGTAATTTGCTTTTTTCCTCTTCTTCAGGGAAAGGCATCCCCCCCATATCATCTGGGAATTCTTCCATCATTTCCATTACTTCAAAATCAAATTCTTTTCGTATTTGAACGATTTCGCCTGTGGCTTCTTCATATTCCACAACAACTGTCCCGTTTAAGGTCCCTGGCATTTCTGCTACAATTGTTGGTGAGTAGTACTCACTAGCTCCTTTTTCAAAAGTACCCACAAACATTTTGTTATCTTGAACACTAAATCCTTCACCCTCAGTGTAGATCATTAGGTTACTAATGTTTGTTTTACCTGTGTTATATAAACTAATATTAAGTGGCATTGGCATACCTAAAGTAAACATCTCCATTTCGATTTCTGCAATGTCAATCTTAGTTGTTTGCTCAACTGGAATTCCTATGTTTTCAGTCGCTGTTATTTTATTACCATCACTATCTTCATATTCAAGTTCTAGTTGCACTTGATATGTTTTTGGAAGGGCATTAGGAATCGTGTACATGGTAATACTTTTACCAATTGTCTCCTCTGTCGAAAGAGTGGAAATATAAAAGGTGTTACTGGCATTTACAGGGGTAAATACGTTTCCAGCATCATTTTCTCCTTGCTCTCTAACGGTTAAATTTGCTTTTAAGTTATGAACAGATCTAATTTTATTTGTATTTAAAAAGCCAATATCTAAGTTAAACTCTTCCCCCGCTTTAACAATAGTTGGTGTTATTTTATAGGTTCCAACAATAACCTTTGGTTGACCTTTAAGTTTTTCGTCTTCATCATCTGGCTTTTTTTCTTCTTTTTTTTGATCATCTATCAACTTTTGATTATGAATGTTAACACTTGTGTACTGCTTAAATGTAATCACTTCGTCATCGATTCTTGAATCGTAGCTTACTTCTATTTTAATCGGATGGCTTTGATTTCCTGCCTTTGGCGTAGCTGACATAGTGACACCATATTGCTTTTTACTGCCTATTGCCATTTTTGGCACAATAAATAGGTTTTGTGAATGGGGAACGATTGCCTCTGGATCTTCTGCCGCAACAGAAATCTTCACATTTTCCGCATTGCCTTGGAGGGCTGATAAGGTAAATTTAATGTTAAAGTTCTTCCCAACGTTAACGGTTCCAGCTGGGGCTATAATATTATCTACTAGTACTTCACCACTAACAGCAGATCCGCCTTTAAGGGGGATATAGATATATTGCTCTTGATTTTCCTTAGCTGTTCCTATTTCATCCTCATAAGCATAGTTGATTTTTATCGGCAACATATTTTGCTTAGAATTTGGTGCTATTTTAACTGTAAAATTAGCATAGCTAGACTGTTTTGCGCCTATTTTTGAAATAAATTTCACGTTGCTACCGCCAACAATTGCCATTTCCTCTTTATTTTCTAATTCTATTTTTACTTGCTTGGCTTCTGAATCTCCTACGTTTGCTACTTTAATCTTTATAGGCTGGGCTGTCCCTGGCTTTACTTCCTCAAGACCTTCTATAGAAAATTCAAGTCTTGGTGGCATAAAATCACTTGTTACCCTCAATGAGACTGTTTCTATGTTGCCTGCAAGATTAAATTCTAAATCATAATTACCCGCCTTTACAGCCTTACTTGTTTCAATTTCAAAAGAAGCTCTCGAAGAAGACTTTGAGGAAATTGAAGACACTTTAAAGTCTGCCGTATTTTTTAGTGTAATTCCTTCAACCTTTTCTCCGCTTAATTTTACACTTAAGGCTGGTTTTTTTACTGTGGCTGTTCCTGTGTTTTCAATTAAAAGGTCTACTTTTTTTGTCTCTCCTGCTACCATTGCAATTTGGGAGGTATCTTTTAGTTTAAGGTCACCTTTTCCGTCGGAGACTTCTTCTACATTCAGCTTCACACTAGTGCTCTGAGTTATAGGTTCCCCAATTACTTCATCATTCTCTAGTACACTTGCCACTAGGCTTACGCTAATGTCTGGACTTCCACCTGAGTATGTAAGCCCTGCTACGTACACTTCATTCCCCTCACCAACAGATGCTACTGTGGCTCTACTAGTTCCACTGCCAGTATCAACCCCAGTAACGTTAGCATAATCAAATTCTAGCGTTTTATCTGACAAGTTCGATTTTCTAATTTCTAAATAAATACCAAAGCTATCCCCCTTCTCTAGTTTAGACTTGTTTACACTTGCACCAATTATTTCAAAAGTAGGATTCCCCTCTGTCGCCCCAACCCTCTGAACCCCCACCATTCCCATCACTAAAACCATAGCCACCATCAGTGACATTATCCTATTAATTCGCTTCATAAATAACTTCCTCCCCAGTTTTCTCTTTTTATTCAGTTTCTTCTATCTTTTCTATATTTCCGTCCCTCATTGTCACTATTTTATCTGCATACACGGCTATTTCCGGATTATGGGTAACAATTATTAGGGTCTGCTTATACTCTTTGGCGATGCCCGTAATAATGTCCATTACCTCAAGGGTTGTTGCTGTATCTAAGTTACCCGTTGGCTCATCGGCAAACAAGATTCTAGGCCGATTAATAAAGGCTCTTGCAATACTAACCCTTTGCTGCTGGCCACCACTCATTTCACTTGGTTTATGGTTCATTCTGTCCCCTAGGCCTACTGAAATCAGCATTTCTTTGGCTCGTTTTTCTCGGTCCTTCTTTTTCATTCCTTGAAACATTAAAGGTAAACACACATTTTCGAGTGCTGTTAAAGATGAAATTAGATTATATGATTGAAATACAAATCCTATGTACCGTT
>CAZLPH010000240.1:0-3339 GCA_964561345.1 uncultured Candidatus Epulonipiscium sp. | reverse complement strand
ATTTACCTTAAGCAATTACCAAAAGATGTTTGATCCAATTTATTTAAAAATATTTTTCAACTCCTTTTTACTAGCTACTTTAACAGGACTCATTACATTGGTTATTGGTTATCCTGTTGCCTATTTTACGGCTAACTTAAGTGCCAAAAAACGATCACTATCCATTGCATTAATTATGCTGCCATTTTGGATTTCAAGCCTTCTTAGAACTTACGGCTGGATTATCCTACTTGGAAACACAGGTATTATCAATAATGTTCTCTTAAAATTAAATATTATTGATAAACCATTTAATATGATGTATAAATTTAGCACCATTCTCATTGGTACAGCTTATATGCTTATTCCTTTTATGATTATTGCTATTTATAACTCAGTTGATAAGCTTGACCAATCATTACTTGAAGCTTCCTACGACTTAGGAGCCAGTAAAGCAAAAACATTTTTTAATATTACACTTCCACTTACATTACCAGGCATTGCTGGTGGATTTACCTTAGTCTTCATTCCTTCACTCGGCCTATTCTTTATCTCTGACCTACTGGGCGGTGGAATGAATCTATTTTTAGGAAATGTTATTAATGCTCAAGTTACAAAAGGTAGAAATAAACCCTTGGCTGCAGCCTTTTCCATTGGAATGATTATTTTGGTATTAATCATATTAGCAATCTATGGAAAAGTAACAAAAGACAAGAAAGGGGAGGGATTATTCTAATGAATAAAACATCTAACAGATTTCGTACTTTTTATTTGTCACTATTCTTTTTAGTGCTCTATATTCCAGTACTTGGTGTTATTTTATATTCATTTAACAAAAGCTCTTCTACTGCTTCTTGGGCTGGGTTTACACTAGATTGGTACAGGGATTTGTTTAAAGACCGGGTTATTATTCAATCTTTTAAAGTAAGTATACAAGTGGCTTTTTTAACATCACTGTTATCAGCTATCCTTGGAACTGCAACAGCTATCATTTCCACCTATGTAACCAAAAAAATGTCTGGTGTCATTCAAGGGGTAATGATTTTACCACTACTTGTTCCAGAGGTTGCCCTAGGGGTATCATTGCTTTTATTTTTCAGCACCTTAAAGCTGCCTTTTGGACACTTAACTTTAGTCTTGGCCCATTCACTATTTTGCTTACCTTATGTGTATTTAATGGTATTACTTAGACTTAGAGAAATTGATAAGTCCATAATAGAGTCTGCAAAAGACCTGGGCGCTACTAGATGGCAAATTATTAAAACAATCATATTGCCTTTGGTTACGCCCGCAATTATAACTTCATCACTGCTAGCATTAGCTATGTCTTTAGATGATGTTGTTATTTCAACTTATATGTCTGGCCCATCAACAACAACATTGCCAGTTCATATTTTCTCTATGATGCGTGTAGGCGTAACACCTAAGATCAACGCATTATGTACTCTGATTTTAGTCGGAACGTTTTTTATAGTTGGCCTAAGTCAACTATTTAATAATAAAGATAAAAAGAGGGGATGAGTTTTAATTATGAATAAAAAATTTAAAGCAATTTTAAGTATGGTTTTAGCAGCGACATTGATGTTCGCTTTAGCAGGTTGCGGAGCAAAAGAGGAGTCCAAAGAGATTAATCTTATGACATGGGCAGAGTTTATTCCTCGTGAGATCATTGAACAATTCCAGGAAGAAACAGGTATTACAATCAACTATAAGGAAGTTGCATCTAACGAAGATATGCAGTCTTTACTTGAAGCAAGCTCAGATCAGTACGATCTTGCAGTTGTAACAGACTACATGGTAGATATCCTAAGAAGAAATGAGAATATCAAACCTTTTGAAAAAGATAAACTACCTAACTTCTCAAATTTAAATCCAGTTTATCAAAGTAAATACTATGATGAAAATAACGAGTACTCAATTCCTTATGCTATTTCAACATCATTCTTACTGGTTAACCCAGAAGCTGTAGAGGCCCTAGGAGCAGATCCAATTACAAGCTACGCTGACCTATGGCAACCAGAACTTGAAAAAAGTCTTGTTGTAATAGATGGTTCCGTTGAGATTATGGGTGTTGCTCTAAAGACTTTAGGATATGAGTATAACCAAACAGATCCTGCAATCGTTGCAGAAGCTAAAGAAAAGTTATTTGCTCTAAAAAATAACATTATGAGATACGAAACAAATACACCTGAAGACTCTTTAATTAACGGCGAAGCTGTTGCTGGTTTCATGTACTCAAATCAAGCTGTTAAAGGACAACAAGCTAACCCAAGTCTTGAGCCTGTATTCCCAACAGAAGGAATGCCTATGTATATCGACTCATTTGTAATGTCTAAAAACGCACCTAACAACGATAATGCACATGCATTTTTAAACTTCTTATTAGAACCAGAAGTTAGTGCAAAAATATCTGAGTTAACAAGCTTCACAAACTCAAATAGTGCAGCACAAGAATTTTTACCAGAGGACTTCAAAAATAATCCAATGTTAAATCTTTCTGATGATGTGGCTGCAAACACAAGTTTATATATTGATGTAGATGCAGTTTTAGAAGAATATGAGCATATTTATTCTGAGTTCAAAATGCAATAAGTTAAATTAAAGGCCTCATGGATTTTATCCATGAGGCCTTTTTTCATATGATTTTAACGGTTATCTTCTCATTTTCTTCTGCTGCATCTTTAAATACACTAATAATTGATTCCCCGTATTCACCTAAATCTTCTATTAGATACTCTGTGTTAATAACGCTTATTTCAACTTCTTGATCATAGCTACTAAGAACATCCCATAAGGCATCTAAATTATTACCATGATACTCTTCTGATTTAAGCTTCCATTTTATATACTCATGAGCTCTTTTTCTACTTGTCATATTCCTGCCATTTAAGGTTATTGTTATCATAACTTTTCATCCCCGTATAATAATGTAAAGGTTTCATAGTGATCACCCGTATAATACACTAAGCCATCGTTAGAGTAAACGATCCGCTCAGGACCCCGGTAGGTCCCGTCATAATTAATGTCACATTCATAATAACTTCGTCCCTGTTTGGTCGGCAAACGTTTTTCCCTATTTCCAAATCGATCTCCACCGATACTCTTTTGGTCAGTTACATCCCATAAGTTTCCTTTGCTAGATTCCCATCCCAAATCACTCGCTTCTCTTTTTGTAATAAAATTACTTGGAAGCTTATCATAGGTGTGAATGTATAATGCCACATCCTCCTTGGTCGTATAATGACCCTCTTCTTTTACACCTTCTATTTCTTCTACTTCTTCTATATCCTTTATATCTTCTATGTCCCCAATCTCTTCTTGAGTTTCCTGGGAACTGGCTCCTTCATCAATCAAATCAAC
>CAZLPH010000239.1:0-3377 GCA_964561345.1 uncultured Candidatus Epulonipiscium sp. | reverse complement strand
ACAGTTAATAAGTTTTTTGAAAATAGTCTTAATGTATCAGAGACATCAAGACAACTCTATATCCATAGAAATACCTTAGTATATAGACTAGATAAGTTGCAAAAAACAACAGGTCTTGATTTACGTAGATTTGATGATGCCATAACATTTAAGATTACAATTATGGTAAGCCAATATATGAAATATATGGAGCAGAATACATTTAATCAGCAATACAACTAATTAGAATTACTGGGGGAATACAATGATAAGTTTACAAAATGTTAGTAAAACATATCCAAACGGAACAGGCGCCATGGACAATGTAACCCTTAGTATTGGCAAGGGAGAGTTTGTCTTTATTGTAGGCACTAGTGGTTCGGGGAAATCAACCCTAATAAAAACACTAATGAAAGAAGTGGAACCATCTAGTGGCAGAATTATTGTAAACAATAAAGACATAACCAAGCTAAAAAGAAGACACATCCCGTATCTTAGAAGAGATATTGGGATTGTCTTTCAAGACTTTAGATTACTACCTAATAAAACAGTCTATGATAACGTTGCATTTGCAATGCAAGTCGTAGAGGCAAGTCCAAGAGAAATCAGAAGGACAGTTCCTGTAACCTTAGGATTAGTTGGTATTGCAAAGAAGTTTAGGAGTTATCCCCATCAACTCTCAGGTGGTGAGCAACAACGTGTTGCTTTAGCAAGGGCTATCGTTAACAATAGCCCTATTTTGATTGCAGACGAGCCTACAGGCAACCTAGACCCGGCAACAGCGTGGGAGATTATGACCTTACTGCAAGATATTAATAGTAGGGGCGTAACAGTGGTTATAGCAACCCACGAGCGGGAGATTGTAAATACCCTTAGGAAGAGAGTTATTGAAATCGAGAATGGCAGGATAACCAGGGACACCTGTGAGGGGGGCTATGGTTGTGAAGATTAGGACAATTAAATATGTAACCAAAGAGGGAATTTTAAGTATCTGGAAGAATAGGTTAATGTCCTTAGCATCTATTGGGACAATCATGTTATGCCTTATAATACTGGGGGTTTCTTATTCCATAGCATCTAATGTGGATTATATATTACACCAGATAGAATCTAATATAGGTATTACAGCTTATATAGATGAAGGGGTAGAAGAAGATCAAATAGCAACCTTAAAAACAAAAGTAGAAACAACGCCCTATGTGACCACAGTGACTTATATCTCAAAAGATGAGGCATTACTATCATTTAGCCAGGATTCAAATATTGAGGGTGTTATGGAACAGTTTAAAGAAGACAACCCTTTGCCAGCCTCTTTTGAAATTAAGATGGAGGGTTTGGATAACCAAGATGCTATTATTGCAGCTTTAGAATCATATGATGAGCTAGAGCTAAGTTACTTCCAAGCCGAAGCACCTATGCTAGTGCAACTAAATAAGAGTATTCGCTTAATTAGTATGGTCATAATCGCAAGCTTGACTATGGTAGGAATATTACTCATGTCAAATACTATAAAACTAACTGTTTATATAAGACGTAAGGAAATTAATATTATGAAATATATCGGTGCTGCAGACTGGTTTATTAGGGCGCCATTTATTATTGAAGGCATTATCATTGGCCTAATAGGTGGGGTTATTCCAATATTTGTAATATGGACCACATACACCTGGAGTGTAAAAGCTATTAGAGAAAGTTTCGGACTTATTATGGATACCATACAGTTACAAGAAATAGCCATTATATTATCTAGTTTTATTCCTATGTGTCTTATCTTAGGTGTTAGTATAGGAACAATTGGGAGTGTAATTGCTATTAGAAAGCACTTAAAAGTATAAGGGGGATTGCATTTATGCGTAAGATTACAGCAATGCTATTATTAGTTGTAATAATGTTGCCATTTCCTATTTATGCTTCTAAAATAGATACCAAGAAAAAGGAATTGGGTAATGTCAAAACATCAATCGAAGATTCTAAAAAAGAACTAGAGCAAAAAACAAAGGAAATAGCCAGTGCTCAAGATGAGATTAGGCAGCTAGATCAAGTGATTATTGACGTGGAAAATCGGCTCTTAGAGATTAATGAACAACTTGATGTAAAAGAAGAAGAATTAGAGGTATCAGAAGAAGATTTAGAAAAAGCAAAGAAAGCAAAAGAAGAGCAGTATGACAATGGAAAAGCCCGTATACAATCTATGTATAAGAACCAGAAGGTAGGGTATATCCAAGTCATATTTACCTCTAAAAACTTTTGGGAGATGCTTAACCGGGTAGAGTATATTCGTAAGATTGCCCAATACGATCAAACCATGTTAGAGAATATGAAAGAGAAGCAAGAAGAGGTAGCTGTTCGCACAGAACAATTAGAAGCAGAAAAACAAGGGATTGCCCTACTTTACAAGGAACAAGTTGGGGTAAAATCAAGATTAGATATAAGCAGGGAAGAAAAAGACAAGGTACTTCTTAGACTCAAAAAAGATGAGCAAGGTTTAGAAAGTGAAATTAATGAGATGATCAAGATTTCTGATGACCTTGAAAAAGAAGTCCAAAAACTAATTAAAGAAAGTCAACTAAAATTCTCTGGGGGTAGATTTTTATGGCCAGTTCCGGGCAATACTAGGATAAGCTCAGATTATAACCCAAGAATTCATCCTATATCAGGGCAGTATAAATTCCACACAGGTATTGATATACCAGCCTCATATGGGAAGCCTGTTGTAGCGGCAGCTAATGGGAAGGTTATAAGGGCAGGATGGATAGGTGGATATGGCAATACAGTTATGATCGATCACGGTAGTGGCCTAGTATCCTTATATGGTCACAACTCTTCACTAACGGTATCTGTTGGGAAGATGGTCAAAAAAGGTGATCAAATTGCTAAAATTGGAAGTACGGGAAATTCAACAGGAAACCACTGTCATTTTGAAGTGCGTTTAAATGGCGTCCATACAAGTCCACATAAATACTTAAAATAGTATAATAAAAGGTTTTTAACCATAGAATTAAAGTAAATAGAATAAAAGGGGCGCATACAATGAACAATAAAAGAAGTTTTATAGGTGGTATAGGAATAGGAGCTTTAGGTGCTATTATCTTAGCATTAGGAATGTTCATTATACCTAATGTGTTTGCTAAAGAGGCCTCAACAGCTGACAAACTACAATATATCCAAAAGATACTAGAGACCCACTATGTAGGGGATATCGAAGGAGAGCAGTTACAAGAAGGCATATATAAAGGTTTTGTAGCCGCAATAGGTGACCCTTATACGAACTATTTTACAAAGGATGAATTTGCCCAGTTTAAAGAAAAAACCAGCGGTACATATGCAGGCATTGGGATCATGATGCAAGTTGATCAAACAGATAAGCTTATTACTGCCGTACAGGTTTTTGAAAATTC
>CAZLPH010000238.1:0-3383 GCA_964561345.1 uncultured Candidatus Epulonipiscium sp. | reverse complement strand
TTCTCCATAACAACTAATAGCCTAGATAATGCGCCTTCTACCTCTGTTGATGCCTCTACCTTCTCATTAACGGTTGTAGCACCAGCAAGTTTTGCACGTGCATCTGCAAGATTACCAAAGACTTCTTTTTCTTGATCCATAATTCCCTTTACTGAATTTACAAGGTTAGGAATTAAGTCAACTCTTCTTTGGAGCTTAGATTCTACGTTAGCCCACTGGTTATCAACCTCGTTGCCTAAGCTTACAAATGTGTTAAAGGTATTCATGTACCACATTCCACCAGCTCCTATAACAACAACAACGATAGCTACGACAATAGCAATTAGTACATTTGTTAAATTTTTCATAATTAAATGCCTCCTATTTATTTTATTAATATATTATAAGTATATACAATTAATCGTATTCCTATAATGGATTTAAAAACAGAATAAGCCTATTTTTATTTCTATTGGCCCCTCTCTATCCTCCGTCTCTCCATTATACATCAAAAACCATTTATTGAAAAATCCAACGTTGACTTAAATAAGCTAATAATATAGTATATTATACAGAATTACTTATAAATAGGAGGTATTTAAATGATTATTGTAATGAAGCAAAATTCTACGGAAGATCATATACAAGCAGTTATAGAGAGGATTGAGAAGAAGGGGCTATCCTCTCACTTATCACAAGGTTCTCAAGTTACCATTATTGGTGTTGTAGGGGATAAAACTCTGCTACCTGATGGCTATTTCAGATCTCTTTCTGGTGTAGAGAAAGTAGTATCTGTAACGGAAAGCTATAAACTAGCTAATAAGAAATTCCATCCTGAACCTAGTATTATTAAAATTGGAAATTTAGAAGTTGGTGGCAAGGACATTATTGTCATGGGTGGCCCTTGTGCTATTGAGAGTAAGGAACAACTTATGGCATCTGCCCTTGCTGTTAAAAATGGTGGTGGACATATTTTAAGAGGGGGGGCATATAAGCCTCGTACATCCCCTTATGCTTTTCAGGGACTTGAAGAAGAAGGCCTTCGTTATATGGCTGATGCAAGATCTCAAACAGGTTTAATGACAATTTGTGAAGTGACAAGCATAGGCGCTGTTGAAGCAGCTGTTAAATATGTAGATTGCCTACAAGTAGGGGCTAGAAACATGCAAAACTATGAGCTTCTTAAAGCAATTGGTAAAACAAATCTACCTGTTTTATTAAAACGTGGACTTTCTGCTACTATTGATGAGTGGCTAAATGCGGCAGAATACATTATGAGTGAAGGAAACGAAAATGTTATTCTTTGTGAGCGTGGTATTCGTACTTTCGAAACAGCAACCCGTAATACGTTAGATATTAGTGCTATTCCTGTTGTGAAATCAAAGAGTCACTTACCCATAGTTGTTGATCCTAGTCATGCAAGTGGTGTTCTTGAATATATTCCTGCACTTTCAGCTGCGGCTATTGCAGCAGGGGCAGATGGATTAATTATTGAAGTGCATCCTGATCCTGCTCATGCTCTATCAGATGGGCCACAATCACTTACACCTGAGGCATTCATCACCTTAATGGATGAGCTGCGTCCTATTGCTAAGGCTGTGGGCCGCGGGCTATAAATTGATGGCTTAAGATGGCCTTTGGAAGATTAAAAAGTAAAGAACCCCCTAAGCGAGCAATTGCTTTAGGGGTTCTTTTAAATGAGCATAACGGTATAATAAATTTAGTTTCAACAGAAATTATTTTTGGTTTTCCATACGAATACCACGTTCATTAAACACCTTTTCAACAACCTTTAAAGCATTAAGTACACGAGGAAAGCCTGTGTACGGAAGAAGGTGTACAACGCAGCCAACAATCTCTTCGGGTGTTAGACCAACGTTAAGCCCAGAGTTTATATGTATTTCAATCTGCGGCATTCCTTGAGCAACAAGCCCTGCAATTGTTGTAAGCACCTTTTGTTTATTATCTAATCCTGGGCGTGCATAAATATCCCCAAAAGCAAATTCAACAACATACTTACTCAGATCTGGGGCTATATCTTTGAAAGCTTCACCAATTTCCATCTCCCCTGTTGGATTTTCACCATCATGTGATACAGTAAACTCTTGTATTTTCTTTATCCCCTTTTCATAACGTTCTTTTGACATTTTTAACGCCTCCTTAGGTTAATAATTACTTGATAAGCTAAATTGTATCAACTATATATATTTAATGCAACAATAGGACACCTATTTAAGAGTTGGTGCCATTGAATGAGGATATTGAATAGCAATACGATTTTCTGGGTTTACATCAAACAAATACAGAAATAGAAGAAAGGTCCACTCCAGGGGTTTCATGAGAAAATAAATGGCATCCGCAACATATGGAGACTGTATATGCTTTGCTATTGGATACCCAGTTTGATCATATAAAGCTCTCACAAAACGGTGAAACCGCGGCACCTGCTCTTCAAGAAGCTGTTCAAAAGCATTAGCGATGCATAGCTGCCGATTTACAAGTACACTATGGCCGTGTCGCTTCCCAGTACGGATGGGTTTTACAACTCTTGGGTGTCCGGCAGCGGCAACTGTGCATAAATAATGGCCATCTTTGGGAAGGTTTTTAGGGGCGATTTTATGGGACATATTCCAATCGGCGGTTTGTGTCCACGCTTTTATAAAGCTATCAGGTTCCTGACCAAAGAGAAGTAATACCACAACTAGAATACCAAGCAAGGGAATAGCGGTAATAAAAGCAATCCATGGCCAGTTGGCTGTGTTATTTAACAGTATCACAATATGCTTAAATTTGGGGGAGACAGGCTGCTTTTTGCAGGTTTGTTGGTAGACAATATTTTTTATCGTTCTTATGGCAATCAAAATACAGTTAAATGGGAATAGACATAGTAATAGCATGGCTGTATCTGATGTATTAAATATTTGAATACACCATAAAATACATTCTAAAATCCCTAGGTATAGGGCTGAAATACAGAAAACGGCAAAAAGAGGTGGCAATTTTACAATGGGAAAGAATCTAAGAATGATATATCCACCAATAGCTAGTAAAGCAATAATACCTATAGTCGAAAGTGATTCTATGGCAATGGGAGTATGCTTTTGACTATTGTATAGTGGCACATACCAGTCTTCGAAAATAATTTCACTAATAGCTAGGAAGAAAAATGAAAATATTCCACCAGTAACTATAGCGAAAACTTCCCACCATTTTATGGCCCTTTCTTGATCATCTGTTTGTGGTTTAATCAACAGAAAGATTATGTTTTGAATGGTTAAAACAATGGGTAATAGCATTAAAAAATAAGCCATTTGTGTCAGTATAACTTCTGAAAAAGTAAGGCTTGATGAATTTTTGATGATGTTAATAATTTCTCATTGGAGAAATCTCCGTTGCGTTTTCTG
>CAZLPH010000237.1:0-3403 GCA_964561345.1 uncultured Candidatus Epulonipiscium sp. | reverse complement strand
GGCGGCAACACTTTTATCACCATAAAAATACGGAAGCAGTAGACCACCTATATAGGGTGGCAATAGGCTTAGATTCTATGGTTATAGGAGAAGATCAGATACTGGGACAAGTAAGGGCGGCTTACGAAAAATCAAATGATCTAGAAATGACGAAAAAGGTCTTTGCTACTTTGTTTAGATTTGTTATTACCAGTGCTAAAAAAATAAGGAATACGGTGATGGGGAATAACCCGCCCCTTTCAGTTAGTACCATTGCCATTCGCTTTATAAAGCAACAACTGCCTAATTTAAAGGATAAAAAAGTTTTTGTATTAGGGGTTGGTAAAATGAGTGTAATTACCATACAAAACCTTATAGCTGAAGGGGTTAAGCAAATATATGTTGCCAACAGGACAAAACACAGGGCTCGGCAACTAGAAAAATTCTTTCCCCAGATAGAAGTAGTTCCTTATGAGGAAAGATTAGATGTAATGGCCCAGTGTGATGTGACCATTAGCTCTACAAGTGCCCCACACTATATCGTTAGCAAAGAGATGTTTATGCCTTACTACAAGGGTAAGCCAATACAATTTATAGACCTATCAATCCCTAGGGATATAGAACCGTCACTAGATGATGTAAGTGGGATTACGGTCTATACCTTAGACCATTTGCAAGAAGTATCGGATGATAATATGGCTATCAGGCAAAAACAAGCTAGAGATGCAGAAAATGCCCTAGAAGAAGAAAAGAGGAAGTTTTGGGATTGGTATGTATGCCAGCCCATGGCCCCTACAATTTCATTTTTACAACAGTATTACACAGAGATAGCAGAAGAAGAAATAGCATCACTTATGGACCGCTTAGGTCACTTAGATGAAAAAGATAAAAAGCTAATTGATACAGTTTCAAGAAGTATGGCTAGAAGGTTATTTAATGCGCCGATACTGCAAATGAAAGAGTGTGCTAGAAATGGGGATGGCCAGATCGTTTGCCAAGTTGTAGAAGACTTATTTGAATTACCTGTGAGAAATTAAGGAGGCTTTATGGTGGAAACAACATTTAAAATAGGAACGAGAGGAAGTAAACTGGCCCTTGTCCAAGCAAATTGGGTTAAAAAAGAGCTGGAAAAGAACTACCCAAATTATAAGTTTGATATTTGTATTATTAAAACACAAGGCGATATAAAAAAAGATGTACCACTGGAGATTATAGGAGGCAAGGGTGTCTTTGTTAAGGATATACAAAAAGCCCTATTAGATGAAACAATAGATTTGGCTGTCCATAGTATGAAAGATGTTCCGGCCAGGCTACCAGAAGGATTGGTCATGGGAGCAGTTCCGATTCGGGAAAATCCCCAGGATGTGCTAATTTCAGTTAGGGGCCTAGCTTTAGAAGATCTGCCACAAGGGGCAAGAGTTGGCACCAGTAGTTTACGAAGGACCTTACTTGTCAAAGAGATGCGGCCAGATATAGAACTCTTACCCATTAGGGGAAATGTAGAAACCCGTATTCAAAAGATGCGAGATGGCCAATATGACGCCATTATATTAGCTGCTGCTGGCATTCATCGCATAGGGGGTCAGTTGGTTAGTCAGATTACCCAGTACCTTCCCATAGAAGGTTTTATTCCAGCAGTAGGCCAGGCAGCTTTAGGGATAGAGGTCCGGGCCGGCAGTGAGGCAGAGTCACTGATTAAAGTCATACATGATGAAAAGAGTGGCTACGCTGTAGGAGCAGAGCGGGCTTTTTTAAGAAAACTAAATGGCAACTGTAAGATCCCAATTGCGGCTCATGCCAAGGTAGAGGGAGACCGACTCACCATAAATGGGGTTATAGCAAAAGATAGGGCATCAAAGCTTTATTACGGTAGCAAAGAAGGCCTAGTAGCTGACTTTGAGCAAATAGGTGGTAGCCTAGCAGAAGAAATTATAGAGAAGGCTGGCATTAGCTTAGATGATTGGCTAGAAATACAAGAAAGGAATGAATCCCATGATTTATAGACCAAGAAGACTTAGAGAAAATAAAATGATACGTGCAATGGTTAGGGAAAGCAAAGTAAGTGTAGAAGATTTAATCTATCCCCTATTTATTGTAGAAGGTCAAAATATTAAAAAAGAAATTAGCTCCCTGGAAGATAACTACCACTTTTCAGTTGATATGTTGGAGGATGAAATTAAGGAAATTGTAGGCCTTGGTATTTCTGGTGTCTTATTATTTGGAATTCCAGACCAGAAAGATGAGCGTGGGTCAGGTGCCTATGATGAAAATGGTATTGTCCAAAAAGCCATACGAGAAATAAAAAGAATTAACCAAGACTTACTTGTCATTACTGATGTTTGTTTATGCGAATACACAAACCACGGCCACTGTGGCGTTATTAAAGACAATCATGTCCACAATGATTTATCCGCAGACCTTATTGCAAAGACTGCCTTATCTCATGTGAAAGCAGGAGCAGATATAGTTGCCCCTTCTGATATGATGGATGGCCGAGTAGGACTTATAAGACAACGACTAGATAAAGAAGGCTATAGTGAGACACCTATTATGGCTTATAGCGTCAAGTATGCATCAGCATTTTACGGACCTTTTAGAGAAGCTGCGGGATCAGCTCCCCAGTTTGGTGATAGAAGAGGGTACCAAATGGATCCAGGCAACCGAAAAGAAGCCATAAGAGAAGTAAGTTTAGACATAGAAGAAGGGGCAGATATGGTTATGGTAAAACCAGCCCTAGCCTACTTAGATATTATAAGGGATGTAAAAGAAAGTTCATTACTACCACTAGTTGCATACAATGTGAGCGGGGAATATGCTATGATAAAAGCAGCAGCCCAAAAGGGATGGATTGATGGCCAAGCTGCCATGAATGAAACCCTACTGAGCATAAAAAGAGCAGGGGCAGATATCATTATTACTTATTTTGCAAAGGAATTTGCTAGGGGTCAGTAAATGGAGGAAGTGTAATGGATAATTATCAAGTTATAGTAAGATTGTTACTAGCCATTGTTATTGGCGGAGCCATAGGCTACGAAAGGCAGTATAAAAATAGGCCAGCAGGATTTAGAACCCATATTCTTGTTTGTGTAGGGGCAGCTGTTGTTTCCATGATGCAACTACACATAGTAGAAGAGTCATTGCAATTAGTATTAGAGAACCCACTCTTGGCAAGTGCTGTTAAGGCAGATAGTGGTAGAATGCCAGCCCAGGTAATTACAGGTATTGGATTTTTAGGTGCAGGTACTATTATGCATGAAAAGGGATCCATAAAAGGCCTCACCACAGCAGCCACAGTTTGGGTTGTTGGGTGTGTTGGATTGGCCATTGGCTATGGCTATTATGGCCTTAGTGTTATAGCTGGAATATGTGTGTTTCTAATATTAGTTTCCCTAAAGAGTTTAGAGGAAAAAATCTTAAGCCGTGG
>CAZLPH010000236.1:0-3437 GCA_964561345.1 uncultured Candidatus Epulonipiscium sp. | reverse complement strand
GGGGGAGCTATGAAAATAGTTCCCCTACTTTATGTTGGGGTGGGGGGGCGGTCGTGAGAAGATAGAACCCCGCGCGCATCTCTTAGCCTGGGGGCTAAAGGATGCTTGCTGGGGTTATATCTTCTCACGACCTAGGCGACCGGACCCCACAAACTGCAGGTAACCCAGAACTAAATCGGCGGTGGTTAGGGGTAAATATAGAGGGTGGGGCTAACAAGTGATGTGGTAGGTATGGTATAATGGTGGGAAGAATTTAAAATACGGTGTGAGGAGAATTTTATGAGAGAGAAGATTCTTGGGTTGCTTAGAGATGGTGGGGATTATGTTTCGGGAGAGCGGATGAGTGGGGAGTTTGGGGTTAGCCGGAGTATGATTTGGAAGGTTATTAAGGGATTGCGGGATGAGGGCTATGTGATTGACTCTGTGACCAATAAAGGATATAAGTTAGTGGAGGTTCCGAATTTAGTGACGGGTGAGGAGATTAGGTCTGTTTTAGAGACCACATTTTTTGGTCGGAAGATTTATGACTACGTAGAGGTGGACTCCACCAATGTGATTGCCAAGGGAAAGGCCAGAGAAGGTGCCCCAGAGGGGACCGTAGTCATTGCAGACGCTCAGACTGGTGGTAAGGGAAGACTTGGTAAGGTGTGGGATTCCCCAGGGGGAATGGGGGTATGGATGAGCCTTGTTGTTAGGCCGGAAATACTGCCTCAAGATGTTTCGGGAATTACACTTGTTGCTGGACTAGCTATATGTGAGGCTATTCGGAAGATAACTTCTTTGCCAGCTTATATTAAGTGGCCAAACGATATTGTGGTAAATGGGAAAAAGGTTTGTGGTATATTGACAGAAATGAGCGCAGAAATAGACAGGGTAAACTATGTGATCATAGGCATGGGGATTAATGTGAATACCACTGATTTTCCACAAGCCTTGCAAGGCGTAGGAACTTCCCTTAAAATAGAGAGTGGCAGTCATTATAGGCGAAAAGATATAGTGGCTGAGGTGCTTATGTTTTTTGAGACCTACTATGACAAATATAAGCAAGAAAAATCCTTGGCCGGAATCCTAGAGGCGTATAAAAGCTTTTGTATTACGCTAAAAAATGATGTTCAAGTTACTAACAAGGATGATACTTACTGGGCAAGGCCCTTAGACATTGATAAGACAGGATCTCTTATTGTTGAAAGAGAAGACGGAAGTAAGGAAACCATTACATCAGGAGAGGTATCAGTAAGGGGTATATACGGCTACGTTTAAAATTAAAGGAGGATAAAATGGAAAAGCAAATTTTTATTACAGCATCTTATTACAAACAAAAATACTACGCAAACCCAAGATTTGACGGGCTACCAGCAGACATTAGAAACCATATGAGAGACCTATCTATTATGCTAGCAGAAAAGCTACATGGTGTTATTAGCTTGGGTTTTTATCCTAGTGGGGATGTATTTTATGAGATTGATGCAGAAGAAGGAGACTTTGAGTTTGACCATATAGGGGCAAAATTAGAGCTTAAAGAAATTGAACAAGAAAACAAAGAAAGATTTAAGACCATGAAATTATGGTATTTAATGTATCAAACTGAATACGGAGAACTTTTTAGGGAAGTACTAATACTAAATAGTAATAAACAGAAAACAGCACAAGAGATTATAGTAAGTTTGTGTGAAAAATACGGTGAAGAAGTAGAAGGCATGGTTAGGGAAATAATAGAAACCATTCAAGAATAAGTTGATTATATGTAAGAAATTATATATAATAGGGGTGTTATATAAAATACATGTCTTGTATCCAGAAGGAACGAGAACAGGGGGAATTTAATATGAAGAAGATGAGTACAAAGGAAATGGTAACAGCAGCAGTATTAAGTGCAATTATCGTTATTTTGGGTTATACCCCATTAGGGTTAATACCATTGCCAACAATGACAGCAACAATTTTGCATATACCAGTGGCCATAGGTGCAATTCTATATGGACCACAGATGGGCTTAACCTTAGGCTTAGTGATGGGGCTAACCACTTTATCTAAAGCTATGTTAGCGCCGGTAAGTCCGCTAGATCCCTTATTTATGAATCCGTTGGTGTCACTACTACCTAGAGCCCTTATGGGACTTCTTACAGCCTATGTGTTTATAGGGCTTACAAAGCTAATAAAAAAGCCGAGTATTAGCATTGGTATAACAGCAGCAGTGGCCAGTGTGGCAAACACAATCTTTACCCTAGGTGCTCTGGTTATTGTCTACTCTAAACAAGTGGCCAATATACTAGAACAAATGCAAGTTCCGGGAACGGTAATTGCTTTTGTACTAGGGATTGCAGGAACTAGTGGAATAGCAGAGGCAATTATTACAGTAATAATTGTTGTACCAATCATAATAGCCTTTAGAAAAACACTTGAATCGTAGATTAGAACAGGCACACAAGTGCCTGTTTTTTATAATATTATAGTAAATAGCATAGGAGAGTGGCATCATATGATACTCGTAGTAGACGTAGGAAATACAAATATAGTTGTAGGAGCAATGGCGGGAACAGAATTAGTGGGTGGTTGGAGAATGACGAGTGAATCCCCTCGTAGCTCAGACGAATATGGCATTCTTATGCTAGAATTTTTACAACAAAAAGAAATTAGAGTAGAGGATATAGATGATGTCATCATATCTTGTGTGGTACCGGATCTGTTATATTCCCTTAGCAGTAGTTTTAGTAAATACCTGAATATAACGCCAATTGTTATAGGGCCAGGCTTAAAGACAGGAATCGATATTCGAACAGATAATCCAAGAGAAGTAGGAGCAGACCGAATTGTCAATGTTGTCGCAGGTTATGAACTTCATGGTGGCCCTGCAATGGTAATAGATTTTGGAACAGCCACAACATACGATGTGGTAACAGATAAAGGTGCATTTATTGCAGGTATCACATCTCCAGGGATCAAAATCAGTGCAGATGCCTTATGGGACCGTGCAGCCCAATTACCAAAGTTTGAAATTAAAAGACCAGCCAAAATTTTAGATGCAAAAAACACCATTACTAGTATGCAGGCAGGTCTTGTCTACGGATACATAGGACAGGTTGAATATATTGCTAAAAAGGTGCAAGCAGAATTAGGTGTAGATAAGCTCAAAATAATAGCAACAGGTGGCCTTGGGAAAATAATTCAAGAAGGAACAGACATCATTGATGTCTATGATCCTCTACTAACCTTAAAGGGTCTTAGTATTATATATGATAAAAATAAGAAATAAGGAGAAACATGTGAAAATAAAAACTGTCACAACACAAAACAATGTTTTTTTAGCACCTATGGCAGGCGTGACGGACTTACCTTTTCGTATTTTGTGTAAAGCACAAAATTGTGGCATGGTATATACAGAAATGGTCAGTGCCAAAGGGTTACAGTATGAAAACGAAAAAACAGGATTACTACTA
>CAZLPH010000235.1:0-3445 GCA_964561345.1 uncultured Candidatus Epulonipiscium sp. | reverse complement strand
TTGCCCACACTCGTCGTAGCCTCAGTAAAAGCTGCGGGTTACTTTAAAAGAGGCTTGCTGCTTACGCAGCGAATGCTAAATTATTATTTTCAGCGTTTAAAAATTTGTTCGGCTTTTTACGTAGTATCCGAGTCTACGGATGGCTGCCCCAACATAAGTGACCCCCGTCGAAACCAGTGCACCCCCTTATTAAGGGTGGAGATCCCATTGTCTGGGAAGTTAAATCTTTACATGTTTTGTTGGTCTTTGAAATTACGTTGAATTTGCCTTTGGGCATCCTTCTTAGCAATATCACGACGCTTATCATGGAGTTTCTTACCTTTGGCAAGGCCAATTTGCATCTTGATTAGGCTGCCTTTGATATAAACTCTAAGTGGCATAATTGTCATGCCATCTCTCATAACACCAGCATGAAGTTCATTAATTTGCTTTCGCTTTAGGAGGAGTTTCCGTGTTCTAGTTGGATCCCCGTTGAAGATATTTCCATGGGTATAGGGGTTGATGTTCATATTATAGATAAAAGCTTCACCGTTATCAATACGGATAAAACTCTCTTTAATATTAGCACTACCGGCCCGAATGGATTTAACTTCTGTCCCCACAAGTACAAGCCCTGCTTCATAGCTCTCTTCGATAAAGTAGTCATGATACGCCTTTTTATTGTGTGCTATTAACTTAAATCTTTCATTATCTTTAGCCATTCATGTCACCCTTTACCTTTGTTATGATTTCTTCTGCATCTCTTATTATAGCATAAAACTTAGCTTTTGCAAGTTTTACTTTTTTTTACAACTTTTTAGCATAACTTTAAACAACTTCCTAAACCAGGCTTGGCTCTGGAAGTTGTTATTGAATTTCCTAGCTTATATCTCGTAGCCATCTGCCTTTGCTTCTATAACGGCTTCTTCTTCCGTTACAAAACTAAAATCTATGGTACGATTTTCCATGCTTGTTTGGATTAATCTGACATGAACAAGATCTCCTAGACGGTAGATTTTCTTGGTTCGTTCCCCAATAAACTGATGGTGAATTTCATCGTGAATATAGTAATCATCATCCATTTCTGTCACATGCACAAGTCCTTCAACTGTATTAGGAAGTTCTATATAGACGCCCCATGATGTAATACCTGTAATAACCCCTTTATAAACCCTACCAATGAAGGGTGTCATATACTCAACTTTTTTAAGCTTAATGGTTTCTCTTTCAGCTTCTTCTGCCACTCTTTCTCTAACAGAGCTTTGCTTAGCAACTTCAGGCATAAGTTTTTCTAGTTTTGATTCTAAAGATCCCTTTAGCTTATTATGCAGGTTATACTTAATATTTCTATGAATCTGAAGGTCAGGATATCGCCGAATGGGTGATGTAAAATGGGTATAGTATGTGGCTGCAAGGCCAAAGTGCCCTTCACATTCTCTTGTATAGCGCGCTTGTTTCATAGAACGCAGCACTAACCGGCTAATAATGTTTTCTTCTGGTGTATCCTCTATATCAACTAAGATCTTTTGCAAATTCTTAGGATGCACTTTCGTTCTTGCTCCTTTTATTTTGTAACCAAAGTTATGAATAAAGGTAGCTAATTTTTCGACCTTTTCTGGATCTGGTTCTTGGTGAGATCTATAGATAAAAGGCTTGTCTTGCCAGAAATAATCTTCTGCAATTGTTTCGTTAGATAATAACATAAATTCTTCTATAATACGGGTTGCAATATTACGGTCATAGGCAACTATATCAATTGGCTTTCCCTTTTCATCTACAATCACTTTGCTCTCTTCAAAATCAAAGTCTATAGAGCCTCTTTTATTACGCTTCTTACGAAGTCTTATGGCTAATTCTTCCATGCCTTCAAACATCTCTACATAGTCCTTATAACGCGCCATTAGGTCTGGATTCTTAAAGGTAAGGATCTCATTAACATCTGTATAAGACATTCTCTCATCAATGTTAATTAGGGTCTCAGCAATTCTGTGGCTAACAACTGTTCCATTTGGATTAACATCCATGATACAGCTTAAGGCAAGCCTATCAGAACCAACATTCAAAGAGCATATGCCGTTTGAGAGCTTATGTGGCAACATAGGAATAACCCTGTCCACAAGGTATACACTTGTCCCGCGCTTGTAAGCTTCCTTGTCTATGGCACTCCCATCACGTACGTAGTGGGTAACATCTGCAATGTGTACCCCTAGTCTATAGTTTCCATTGTCTAGTTTTTCAAATGAAATGGCGTCATCTAGGTCTTTGGCATCTTCACCGTCAATGGTAATCATGGGTACATGGCGCATATCTTCTCGGCCTTTTTTATCTGCTTCTAAAACCTCGTCTGGCACAGACTCCACCTGTTCCATAACCTCATCTGGAAATTCTACTGGCAGATCAAATTGGTACATAATAGATAGGATGTCTACGCCCGGGTCATTGACATGGCCTATAATAGAAACAATCTTACCGTCTGGGTTCCTGCGTTCTTCTGCCCAGTCTGTTACTTCCACTAGTACCTTATGACCTGCAACTGCTCCCATTGCCATTTTCTTTGGAATGAAAATATCCCTAGAATACTTTTGATCGTCTGGCACAACAAATCCAAAATGATCACTTGGCTCATATCTCCCAACAATCTTACTAGGTCCCCGTTGCAGTATTTCTGCTACTTCTGCTTCCGCTCTTTTCTCTTCTGTTTCAGGGCGGATTATTTTACACATAATATGATCGCGGTGCATAGCACCGTTGACATTATCTGCTGAAATAAAAACATCCTTATGTTCTGGGTCATCTGGAATTAAAAACCCAAAGCCCTTAGGGTGCCCCTGAAATGTTCCTGCTAGAAGATTATAGGTTTCTGGGCTTGCATATCTTCCTTTGTTTGTTCTTACAATTTTGCCTTCTTTGGTTAGGTCACCTAGAATATTGTCTAATATTTGCCTGTCCTCTTTACCAATATTTAAAGCTAAAGCTAATTGCTTAATCTTCATAGGTTGGTAATCTTGTTCTTTTAGTAGGTCTATAATACCTTCTTTTCTTAAATCATCTTTCCTTTGATTTTCGCTCATATAAACACCTCTTTTTTCTTTCTTTTACATCCTTATCTTTTGTTAGTCTATCCTTATTATGCAAAAAATACACCTTGCATATGCAAAGTGTATTTTAGATTACTTAATTACCATTAATATTAAGGCCATTAATAGAAATAGGCCTGCAGTAATTTGGGTCCATTTTTGAAGTTTACCTTCTAAACTACGACCTTGAATTTTACCCCAGTAAGAATCTCCTGCGCCGGCATTACCGCCTGCTCCTGTGAGAGAACCTAGTCCTGCTGATTTCCCCTCTTGCATTAATACAATGCCAATAATAGCAAAAGCTGCTATTAAATATACAACTGTAAAAATCACTTTTAAAACTGACATTTGTATATCCTCCTTAGAATACCTTTAAACTAAACCTTTTT
>CAZLPH010000234.1:0-3466 GCA_964561345.1 uncultured Candidatus Epulonipiscium sp. | reverse complement strand
GAACATACGATTAAAGTTGTCTTAGCATAGATGGATAAAAGAAAGAGATTGTATTACGAAATACGGTGAGTAAAAGGAAAAAGTAACAATGAAAAAATGTTCAAGTGCAAGAAGTATGCAGTTAAGACCGTATACAATCACCATAATTAGATATAAGTTATAGTATTTATGAAAAAATGACACCTTTTTAAAAAAACAGTGATTATATTAGCTAAAAAGTACAGTTATAATAAAGATGTAACAAAAACAAATATCCGAGGAGGTATAATATGAAATTTAAAAAGTTTACAGCACTTATGCTTGTTGCAATGATGAGTTTAACGGGTGTAGCATGTGGTAAGAAGGCAGATGAAGGAGCACCAACGACTAAAGAAGAAGGGAATACTGAGGTGTCCCAAGGATCAGAAACTGAAAAAGGTGAAACGAAAGCAGAAGGCAAGCTTGTTGTATGGACACTAGCAGAAGATTTAGTGAGTTTTGCAGATCGTTACCAAGAGCAAAATGAGGGTGTTGAGGTTGAGGTGGTAATTATCGCACCAGCAGATTACCCAACGAAACTTACCACAGCACTAAGAGGTAAATCAGCAGAACCAGATATTATTGTAGGTGAGCCACAAATGCTTCCAGGATTTTATGAGGCAGGTTTCTTTGAAGATTTATCACAAGCGCCATACAATGCAGAAGAATATAAGGATTTGATTGTAGATTATATTTATGAGGCTGGTAAAAGTGAAGATGGTATTGTAAGAGCCTTAAGTTACCAGGCAACCCCAGGTGGTATGTATTACCGTAGAGATATTGCGGAGAAGGTATGGGATAATAATGATCCAGAATACATATCTGAAAAATTTAAGGATTTTGGGACAATTATGGAAACAGCAAAAGAGCTTAAACAATCAGGCTATAGAATCTTTGGTGACTCAGGTAACTTAAGGTGGTACGCCAATGGCGGAGGCGCTTGGGTTCAAGATGATAAATTAGTTCTTTCACAATCTAGAATTGATTATATGGATGCAGCGGCAGAATTATACCAAGAAAAATTAGTTGCATTCTCACCAGAATGGTCAGCAGCGTGGTACGCTTCTATGTCAGGAGAAATTCCATTAAATGCTGAATGGACAGATGGTGATGAACTTAGTGGAATCGAAGGCGATAAAACAGAAGTATTTGCCTACTCTCTTCCATCATGGGGATCATTAATTATTAGAGATAATGCAGGGGATAATGCAGGGAACTTTGGTGTTGCCTCTGGTCCAAGTTCTTACTTTGGTGGGGGTACATTTATCGGTATTAACACTTATAGTAAAAACAAAGACCTTGCATGGGACTTTGTTAAGTATGCTACTTTAGATGAAGAAACAGCTACATGGTGGACAGAAGAGTCCAAAGGAGATATTGTTTCCATGAAATCTGTTCTTGACTCTGTTAAAGACAAAGAGAACGAAACATATGGCAATCAAAAAACATATGCTTATTTCTTAAATGAAGCTGAAAACATCGATTTTTCATTGGTTACAAAATATGACGATTCAATTGGAAGCTATTGGGGATCAGCAATAGAATCAGTTCAAAAAGGTGAAAAAACAAAAGAAGCAGCGATTGAAGAGTTTTATTTAAACATTCGTTCCATATATCCAGAACTTGAAATACCAAACAATTAATTAATAGCATAGGGGGGAACGTTTGATAAGAATGTTCCGCCCCTTTTGTATAAAAAGAGGTGAAAGAATGAGTAAAGCAAAAAGTAGGGAAATAAAAAAGAAAAAAAACGATGTTAATAATACTGGATATTGGTTTATACTACCATTTGTAATTGTTTTTCTAGTCTTTAACATTTATCCAATACTTAGAACATTGTATCTTAGTTTTACAGAATACAAAGGCTATGGAGATCCCATATTTACAGGGTTTTCTAATTATAAAAGAGTGGTAACTGATGTACTGTTTTGGCGAGCTCTAAAAAACACAGCCCGAATATGGATTGTTAATATTGTCATACAGCTAGGGTTAGCTTTCATTTTGACAATTATATTTAGTGATATGAAATATAGGATTAAAGGGGTTGGACTCTTTAGGGCATTATTTTATTTACCAAACCTAATAGCACCAACGTCTGTTGCATTTCTCTTTAGTGTTTTATTAGATTGGCAGTTTGGAACATTGAATCAGATGCTTACCAGTATGGGGGTAATTAAAACGGGTGTTAACTGGCTAGGCCAACCTGGTACAGCACAAATTGTCGTGGCTATTATTGGTGCCTGGATGTGGTTTGGAAATTCATTTATTATGCTGATGGCTGGTGTACAGGGAATTCCAACAGATTATTTTGAAGCAGCAGCAATTGATGGGGCTGGAAGATGGAAGATATTCGGAAAGATTACCATTCCACTGCTAAAGCCTATTTTACTGTATGTTGCAATTACATCATTAATTGGTGGTCTTCAAATCTTCGACATACCATTTTTGATTACAGATGGTATAGGGGCGCCTTCAGGTTCGTTAAATACGGCTGTTATGTATCTCTATAACACGGCATTTAAATACAATAACATTGGTTATGCTGGAGCCATTGCATATTTCATGTTTATAATTATTTTGTTAGCTTCAGGAATTCAGTATAAGTTGATGTATAGTAAGGAGGAAGATTAATATGGCAACTAAAATAAAGAAAGCAGCATTATATATAGCACTAATTATTCTTAGTATCTTATGTCTTGCTCCATTTGGTCTGATGATTATTAATGCAACAAGAGATGGCCGAGACATTATTACATCATTTACATTAATTCCAGGTAGGGCATTAAAAGAAAACTGGTTAATAATGTCCAGCTATTTCAATATATTTAGAGGGCTTGGAAATAGTTTATTTATAGCAGTATGCTGTACAATTTTAACAGCCTACTTTTCGTCTATAACAGCTTATGCGCTGGCAGTCTATAAATTTAAAGGCCATAAGATTATTTTTACATGTATTATTATCTTTATGATGATTCCGGCTCAATTGGGCTTACTAGGGTTTTATGATTTAGTTAATGGAATGAATCTAATAGATTCTTATATTCCTTTAATTATTCCAGCCATTGCCAACCCAGCGGTTGTTTTTTTCTTAAGACAATATACGGTGGCAACTTTATCACCAGCATTGCTAGAGGCAGCTAGAATTGACGGGTCAAGTGAAATTAAAACATTCCACAAAATAGTGATTCCCATTATGGCACCTGGGATTGCTACGGTTTCTATAGGGACATTTATAGGGTCATGGAATAATTATTTGATGCCACTTATTTTACTGCTTAGTCCTAAGAAATTCACATTACCAGTGATGATGTCTTCTATGAGAGCATCAACAGATATTACCAGTAATCAAGGCGCTATTTATTTAACAGTTGCTATTTCGGTATTACCAATTATGATTGCCTTTAGCTTTTTCTCAAAATACATTATTAGTGGTATTTCAGCAGGTAGT
>CAZLPH010000233.1:0-3469 GCA_964561345.1 uncultured Candidatus Epulonipiscium sp. | reverse complement strand
AAGGACTATATACAATTTAAGTTAACAGGTGAGTATGCAACAGATATGAGTGATGCATCAGGCATGTTACTTTTAGATGTCAAAAACCGAAAATGGTCCAAAGAAATGATTGATTTCCTAGGAATCACTGAAGAAATGTTGCCGAAGCTTTTTGAGTCTTATGAAGTAACAGGGCGTGTAAAGAAAGAAATCAAAAAAGAAATAGGCCTTGAAAATTGTGGGAATATATTAGTTGCAGCAGGTGCTGGAGATCAAGCAGCTGGGGCAATAGGTGCTGGTGTAGTGGAAGATGGTATCTTATCTGTGGCACTTGGCACATCAGGGGTTGTATTTGTATCGGAAGAAGAATACTCAGTAGATACTGAGAACAGATTACATTCATTTTGTCATGCCAATGGTAAATATCATCAAATGGGGGTTGTTCTATCAGCAGCTGCATCCTTGAAGTGGTGGATAGATCAGGTACAAAAAGATACATCCAATCCTTACAATGTATTACAAGCTGAAGCCGAAAAAATAAAACCAGGAAGCGAAGGATTATATTTTCTACCATATTTGTTGGGAGAAAGGACACCTTATAGTGATCCAGATGCTAAGGGATGCTTTGTGGGGTTGTCGATCTCTCATAGGCGAGACCATATGACTAGGGCGGTACTAGAAGGGGTTATATACGCTCTTAGGGACTCTTTAGAGATCATTAAAGATATCGGTGGCAATACAAATGAAATAAGGCTTATTGGTGGTGGGGCAAAAAGTCCATTATGGCAACAAATAGTTGCAGACATATTTGGAATCCCAGTCTATATTACCAACTCTTCTGAGGGGCCAGCTTTTGGTGCAGCAATTTTAGCATCAGTAGCAGCGGGTAATTATGGCTCGGTAGATGAGGCTTGTAGGAAACTAATATCCACTAGCAAAGAGATACAACCCATAAAAGAAAATGTTGAGATATATAATAAGCATTACAAGATCTACAATAAACTATATGGAACATTAGAGCAAACTTTTAAAGATATAGCTAAGCTATAGTAGAAGGATTGGACCACAAGTTACTGTGGTAAAAAGCAGCGTGCGATAGAAGGGCAAATAGCCAACTCTATCGCACGCTGCTTTATGATGTGCTTAGCAGACATCTACTTGCTCTTGTAGTTCATCCATAATTTCTTTAACCCTTTGGATTTTCTCCGATTTATAGCCATAAACACCAGAAAACAGAAGTCCCTCATCCACAATCCCATTAGCAGAGTTAAGAAGTGCACCTGAAATACAATAAGGTATTTCCTTAGGCTTACAACTGCGTAGGCACTTATAAAGGCAATGCTGATTCATTTCATTTCGCTTCATTAAAGGATTAATAATAGCTCTTCCAGGCATGCCAACAGGGCTCATAACAATTTGGATGTCTTCTTTTTTTGCCTTAATGTGAGCTAACTTATAATTAAGATGAGCATCACATTCTTCAGTAGCAATAAAACGAGTACCCATTTGCACACCGTTAGCACCTAGTTTAATAAGACGGGCAATATCATTCCCATCATAGATGCCACCAGCGGCAATAACAGGAATATGTTTATGATATTTCTCTTCAAAAGGCTTAACGACTTTAATGACATCAAGTAGAATGTCTTCAAGTTTAGCAGCTGTCCCAGCTTCAAGATCTTCCTGGGAAAAGCCTAAATGGCCACCAGCTAGAGGGCCTTCTACTACAATAGCATCAGGTGCAACACCGTCTTTTTTATCCCACATTCTTAGAATAAGTGAAGCAGCTTTGCCGGAGGATACAATAGGGGCGATTTTGGTATCAGATCCTTTAACCAGGCTAGGCAGTTCTAGTGGTAACCCAGCACCGGAAATAATAAAATCAATGCCGCATTCAACGGCCTTTTTAACAAGGACATCATAATTCTTCATGGCTACCATGAAGTTAATGCCAATAATGCCTTGCTTAGCGTTTTCTTTAGCTAGTTTGATCTCTGATTGAAGTACCCGAAGGTTTGCTTTTAGGGTGTTTTTAATAAAATCAGGTTCACGAAAGCCTATTTGAACCCCAGAGATAATACCAACACCGCCTTCATTTGCAACGGCAGATGCTAATCCGCTCAGGGATATGCCCACCCCCATTCCACCTTGAATAATGGGTAGTTTTGCTGTAAGATTTCCTATTTTAAGTTCTGGAAGTTTCATGATAATCTCCTCTTTATATATAGTTATTTGAGCTAAATAAAATAGCTTTGCATATCAAGTTGTTTGATAGTCAAAGTATATCTATAAAAAGATAAAGTGTCAAGTGTTAAAGTTTCACTTGAATCAATGGAATAAAATGGTATAATGTAATTGTTGTAAATAAGTGGATAATATTAAAGAAAAGTGGAGGATTAAGATGGATAAAAAAACATACTCGATTAAAGATGCATCAGAGGAATTAGGGTTAGAAAATCACACATTAAGGTACTATGAAGATGAACTTGAACTTAGTATCCCTCGTAACTCTCTGGGGCACAGGTATTACAGGCTATATGACATGAAGATATTCAGGGACATTATGGTACTTAAGGAACAAGGTTTGCAGCTTAAAGCCATTAAAAGTGCTATACAAGGCTACTACGATCCTGCAGGTGAGCAAGACTGGGAAGAGGCTAGTGAGACATATATGCAAGCTACTGCGGCACTAGAGCATGCTAGATTTGATATCACAGATACAAGTAATAGTAAGGTTGAACAATTTCGTCTTATGATGAAGCAAACTTTTGTACAAGCCATATATGAAAATGAGGAAGCCTTAAAGTCAGAGTTAAACCATCATATAAAATATAAGATAGAAGAAGATATGAAAGAAGAAATAGAGAAGCTAGAAACAATTTATGAAGAAAAGGATAAGGAAAGATATAGGAAATTGGATGAAACCATGCGTGAGATGCAAAAAATAAGATGTGAACTCATGGATATAACAGAGGAAGTGAAAGAAAAGAAAGAGAAGAAATCCTTGTTTAGTAAAATGTTTAGGAAGAATGTAGGGACTTATCAAGATAAATACATGAGTAAGGAATAAAAAATGCATGTACAATGACATGCATTTTTTAGTTTATTCGATTGGTAAATTGTACCTTAGAAGGATATCTTTAGCTGTCTTTACATCCTCAGGTTCTGGGGAGGGTGTATCTGTTAACTTATAATCATAACCTAGTTGTTCCCACTTATATTCTCCCATCTTATGAAAAGGAAGAATATCAATTCGTTCAATATTCTTTAGGGTGGTTAAGAATTTAGCTAAAGCTTCAATATCCTCTGGATCATCTGTTAGGTTAGGCACAAGTACGTACCTAATCCATACAGGTATATTTCTTTCTGCTAAGTGCTTTGCAAATGCAAGAGTAGAGTCAATTGGTACACCTGTTACATCTTTGAAAACAAGGGGGTTGTATGATTTTATATCAAGTAAAACTAAATCAGTATAATCCAGTACAGGATC
>CAZLPH010000232.1:0-3484 GCA_964561345.1 uncultured Candidatus Epulonipiscium sp. | reverse complement strand
ATGTCTTTAGAAGAAGATATCTTAGAAGTACCTCATTACATCAATAGTAAAACGGATACAATTGATATTATTATTAACAATGCGGGTGTTTTGTTAGAAAGAAATAAACTGGTTACACAGCAAGATAATAAGGCTATAGCTAGGACTTTCCAAGTAAATACCATTGGGCCTATTTTATTAAATAACGCCATATTGCCACTCATTGAATCAAGCTCACAAGGGACCATTATTAATATTGTATCAGAAACAACAGGTATTAATGCTGCTGGAACTCAATTTGCGACATATACAGCAAGTAAAACAGCATTAACCCAATATTGTTTTTTCCTTAAGCAGACCTTTGAGTTCCTAAACAAACCCATAAGGGTATTTGGCATCCACCCAGGGCGTCTTTATACAGATATGGGGGCGGAAAACGGTCAGATTGAACCAGCAGAATCAGCCCGAAGTATTTACAAGATTGCTATAGGTGAAAAGTTGAAAAATAATGAACACATCTATATAGATTATCTCGGTAACAAGATGATATAACATAGGAGGAACTAGTTATGGAATTAATTAAATCTGAGAAATGACAAGAGCCCAATAGATATAGATGAAAAGATACCTATTATAGTTATAAATACAAACATTATGACTAAAAGATATTACAAATTGAAAACTTAAGGTAAAATGGCATTAAATATAATGACTATATTGACTTAAGTTTATTTATATCATATAATTAAACCATAACCTAAAAAGCAAGTTGCTTTAACTTTAAAAGCATCTTGCCTTAAAGTGAATTATCATAAGGAGGAATATGTATGAGGAAAAAAAGTAAACAGCTCATTTCTTTTATCGTGGCATTTACAATGCTTATGTCAGTTACTCAACTAACATTTGCAACTGGAAATACCAATGATGTAAAAGGGCATTGGGCACAAAAAAGCATGGAAAAACTAATAGATGCAAAAATTATTGGTGGCTATAGTGATGGCACTATGAAGCCTAATAATTTAATTACCAGGGCAGAAATGGCAACTATTATGAATGGACTTTTTGGCTATTCAGAAAAGGCGGCTAAGCAATTTAGTGATGTTGCAACTGATGCATGGTACGCTCAGGAAATGTTAATTGCCAGAGAAGCAGGATATTATGGTGGCTTCGAAGGAAATTTAGCAAAACCAGGTGACCAAATAACACGTCAAGATGCAGCCACTATGATTGCAAGAATATTTGACGTGGCTTCAGAATCTGAAACATCAGATAAATTTAAAGATGCAGATGCAATATCAGCATATGCCAAAGATTCAATAGATGGTCTTGTAGACAAAGGTGTCATAGGTGGGTATGAAGATAACTCATTTAAACCTCAAGGTAATATTACAAGGGCAGAAGCTTCTAAAATCATCGATATGCTTAGTGGAAGGATTTATCATACCGCGGGTACATATACAGATGAAACAGATAGTAATAGAGCATTAATCAACACACCAGGTGTCGTTTTAAAGAATGCGACTATTAATGAAAATCTGTATTTAACAGAAGGAATCGGTTCAGGAGATGTTACCCTTGATAATGTAGTAGTAGGTGGCACAACAACCATCGCAGGTGGTGGCGTTAATTCTATAAAATTAATTAACTCTATCTTTAAAAATATTAAAGTAATGGCTAAAAACCCTGTTAGAATAGTAGCAGAAGGAACAAAGGTATCCCTTACAATCGCAACAGGTGCTAAAGTAATTCTAACAGGAAACTTTGATACCGTAACAGTATCACAAGGTGCCAAGGTAGAATTTATAGGTGCAACTGTAGATAAAGTTATTAGCATGGATAATGGTGCAGGTAAAACCACTATCAAAATAGATGAAAAATCTAAGATAGGCCAGATTACCGCTAAAACGCCGGTAGAGATTACTGGAGAAGGTAAAGTAGAGGAATTAGTCCTTGAATCAGATGGTGTAATCATCGAACAAGCACCTGATAAGATTACCAATCCGGATAAACATGAAATAGATAAACCAGCAGATACAACAAAACCTGGTGGTAGTACTGGTGGAAATACTACAGGTGGTGGTTCTGATGATGATTCAGATGGCCCAACAGACCCAACAGACCCAACGGATCCAACAGGAGACAAAGTTCTGAAGAACTTTACATTCGACAGTACAACAGAGGGATTCGAACAAGCTGGTACATGGCAAGCAACTTTTGGTGAGCCTGATGTAGAGTGGAGTAATGACCTAGGTGATGGGGCTTTAAAGGCTAATGTTGCATTTGAAGGTCAGCATAATTGGTCAGAGATTAAATTAAAAAATACCAATGTTTCAGATCTAGGCCAAGCAACTAAATTATCCTATGATCTATACTTTGATTTATCTGTTGCAGGTATAGCAGATAACATGAACAAAGGCATTGATGCTCACTTTGCAGTAGAAGGTGACAGCGATGGGGATAAGATAGGACAGGGAGCAGATACTAAAACCTTAAGTGATTATGAAAAAGTAACATTAGCAGGTAAAGAATATGCTAAGATAACCATTACAACTGTGTTTGATCTCGGAAAATTAGAAGGAAAAAAAGAACTTTGGCTTATGATTGTTGGAAAGAACCTTGCTTATGAAGGGCCTATCTACATTGATAATGTCCAGCTTATCCAAGCGGAGCTTAAAGATGATTGGGGAGACCCAGGGGTATTACCGATCCACGGCAGAGATAAAGTCTCAGTGGAAGGTTTTGACCTAGCAGATGTAAAGCTTGTTGATAATGATGCAACACAAGAAACAGCATCACTTTTTTCCTACTTGAAAAATGTCGGAAAAGACCACATGCTTTTTGGACATCAAAATACTAATAGCCAAGGAATTACAATAAAAAATACTGATGGAACACACTCAGATGTTAATAACTCTGTTGGTGCATTCCCAGCTATTTATGCATGGGATACACTGGCCTTGTTTGGCAGTGAAGGAACTTATGATGAGCTTGTAAAATGGAGTAATGCAGCCGTTAAAGAAGGGGCCATTATTACCATCAGTACCCATCCACCAAACTTCACACAAGTTGTGGAAAATCCAAGAAAAGCAGATGGCAGCTATGATTATGGTAGTTCAGGAACGAACAACACATCAATTGGTGCCGTTGCAACAGTCTTAGATGAAACAACAGAAGCCAATAAGGCTATGCGTGCTTATCTAGATACTTTCGCAGAGTATGCAAAAGAAATTAAAGATGAAAATGGTAACCCATACCCTATGATATTCAGGCCATGGCATGAAAATACAGGTAACTGGTTCTGGTGGGGGGCTGCGCATTGTACAGTAGATGAGTATGTTGCACTCTTTAGGTATACAGTTGAATATTTAAGAGATGAAAAAGGTGTTCATAATCTCTTATATGTCTACTCACCTAATGGTAACTTTATAGATGAAGAAGATTATCTAAGAAGATATCCAGGTGATGAATATGTAGATGTTATTGGTTTTGACTACTACATGGATAA
>CAZLPH010000231.1:2133-3490 GCA_964561345.1 uncultured Candidatus Epulonipiscium sp. | reverse complement strand
ATTACTAAAGACCAGGCAGATGTTATTGGGCAGGCCTCTCAAGTGGGTCCAGGGCAAGGCGGACCAAGAGGTGGAGGTGGCCCTGGAAATTAAAATGTTTTACCTAAGAGAAGTAGATTTATATGTGTGTGATTATTTCTCCTACAAAAAGAATCAGATTCTGTATTATTAGGTACAGGAACTGATTCTTTTTTATTACCCAGGTTGGCGCAAATTGAGCGCAGAAAATAGTAGAGGCTCTTTTAACCTTGCTTGAATAATCTCTAAGACATGAAGAACATGCCCTTGCGAAAGCCCTTGTAACTGGTATAATAAAATAGCTAATGTTATTACATAATAATAGATAATAGGTGGCTATACAAATGAGCGGGACCAAATTAAAAGGAATGGATTTAACCACTTGCCAGATAGATGGTATGGAAATTGACATAGAAGACCTTAGGGAAGGAGGCGTTTCATATGCGTATTATTATTTCCCCTGCAAAGACAATGGGGGTAGACAATGATATTTTTGGCCATAGGCAAATGCCAGGTTTAATCAAAGAGAGTGAGATACTACTAGGCTATTTACAAAAGCTAAGTTATGACCAGCTAAAATCTATTTGGAACTGTAGTGATACCCTTGCAAAGAAGAACTTTGCCCGTATAGAGGGCATGGTGCTAGGCCATAATTTAACACCGGCCATATTTGCCTATGAGGGCTTGCAGTATCAATCCATAGGGGCCAATATTCTTAGCCAGGCAGAGCTAGACTACCTAGAAGACCACCTGCGTATTTTATCAGGCTTTTATGGGGCCTTGCGTCCTTTTGATGGTATTGTGCCTTACCGCCTAGAGATGCAGGCTAAGTTTAAGGGCTGGGACCATGATAGGCTTTATGATTTTTGGGGAGACAAGATTGCAAAAGAAGTGTTTGCCAATACCACCTGTGTGATTAACCTAGCATCAAAGGAGTATAGCCAGGTGATCTCTAAGTACCTGCCCCCAAAGGCCCAGTTTATAACTTGCAAGTTTGGTGAGCTTACCAAGGGAAGGCTTATTCAAAAAGCCACTTTGCTTAAGATGGCAAGGGGTGAGATGATTCGCTATATGGCAGAAAATAATATTAGGCAGGGTGAGGATATTAAGGGGTTTGACCGGTTAAATTATGTTTTTGATGAGGCCTTATCAGACTCAGGGACTTATGTTTTTGTGAAACAACCCATGATCTAGAGAGATGACAGGTGAGGATTACCATGTGGTATCGGTTATCGGAGATGGCTCCATGACAGGTGGTATGGCCTACGAGGCCATGAACAATGCCGCCGCCCTGAAAAAGAATTTTATCATTGTACTCAATGACAACAATATGTCCATC
>CAZLPH010000231.1:0-2123 GCA_964561345.1 uncultured Candidatus Epulonipiscium sp. | reverse complement strand
ACTTGCCAAGCCTAATACAAAGAAACAAGTTCAAAGCTTATTACGACCAGATCGCCGACCAAAACGGTCAGGAGGATTAACATATAATATACTAAAGATGGGGAAAGTTATGGACACAAAAGAAAGACAATGGACGGTTAAAGAGATTTTAAGGGGGAAGACACTACCATTTATAGCCTTAAGCGCATTTTTTACTTATAGTATCAATAATGGTGCCAATAAGCTGCTGACCCATTGGCTTAATATAAACAATACAACGATGATGCGACAAAATTATTCATTTGGGATTGTGGGCGCTATATTTGTCATTCCAGCGGTATTACTTAGTCTGGGAATTCTTAAAATAGTATTAAAAACTAAAAGTGTGTTTATCCCTGTTTCCAATGATCCCTTCTTAGAAGATGAAGCTAAAAGAATAGAAAGTCAAGAAAAACAATTTAAATGGTACAGTGTTTATGGCATTGTATTAGGCTATTTCTTCTTAGGAACCATGGTTAATCTAGGAAGAAATAAGTGGTTAAAATATGTAGCAGCTAGTGATAAATTACAAGATAATATATATTTAGAAACTGCTGGTTATTCAGCCATAATGTTTACTTGTCTTATCAGTACGATTTTGGCTGTTATGGTTGTAAATAAAATAATGATTAAAAAGACGGGGACCAATAAGGATTTATTGAAAGATATTAACCAGGGACGATATGAGTCTAAGTTTTCTAATACCCAAGAGAAAAATGAAACGATAAAGTTGCTTCAAGTAGGGAGACTCGGTTCGGTAAAAAGTGCTTTAACTTATCTAAAAATTCAAAGGTGGTTAACAACTATCGGAAAAGGCTCAATATTTATAACAAGTCTCATATTCGTTTTTACTTTTGGGGTTATAAACTTCATTGGAGACAGTATGATTGAAGCTATTCGCAACACTTTTGTAACAGGTAATAGCGGATTTTCCCCAGAGGATGCTAGAGCAAAAAAACAGGCGAAAAGCGATGCAACGTGGGATGCCAATCAAAAGCAGAAAGAAGCAAATCATTCCTTTAATCAAGCTGCTAAGCAGGCAGCCTATAATTCCAATACCCATCACAGTACGACAAAAAACAATCATTTTATTAATAAGCAAAATGAAGCTAATGAAGCAAAACGCAAGGCAAGAAATTTATAACATATTATACTTAGGGACTTTGCTTACGCAGTAACGGGGTCGCAGAAACAGTATGAAGTAGCCTATAATAAGGTTATACCTTTTAAGAATCAAATGCCATCAATGATTTGAGGAAGTTTAGGTATTTTAAGCATTAAAATAGACCAGGAGTTTTGCTCTTGCCCTATTTTAAAATAAATCACTATGACTACCAGTACGCATTAAAGTAAGATATTTGAAGAATGATGTATACATGAATTATTATAAAGAACTCGATAAATAGGAATTTAGAGGGAGGCTTGAGGCTTTGAAAGAGCAGATGTTTACAAAAAGGGACTGGATACTTTTTAAAAATAAAATTGCTTATTGGCAGGAATCATATATAGACAAACTCAATAAGGAGTATATAGAATTGCTAAATGAAGATGCCAATCCATCAGAAAAGTTTTGGATGCTGGACAAGAGAATAAAGAAAGATAAGAAGAATACTGGCGTTCAATTAGAAATGAGTCGATCTAACCTTATTAATAACATTATTTCCCTTATAAATGATGGTGCGATTAGCTTTGAAAATCTTGAAGAGTTCAGTGATGAGCTGAAGGAAACTGTAAGTGTTTTTATTGAGAGATAATAAACTATGAAAACTTTAGAAAACATTATTTTGTGACCGATTTATCTTTTATTGATTAAGTGGTAATCTATAACTTATTAATACCGTTGATTTCAACTATTGGATGGTGTAAGATTATAATTATAAAGCTGGAAATGGAGGTATAAGGTATGGCTGAGCCGGTAAAAGCAAATATTACTTTAGATTCACTTGACAAAATTGATATTAGGGTTGGAACAATAAAATTAGTTGAGGATGTTGCAAAATCAGATAAATTGGTTAAATTAACAGTTGATTTTGGTGAATTTACAAGAAACATTTTGGTAGGAATGAAAAAGGAAAGAGATAATCCTAAGGAAATTGAAGGGCAAC
>CAZLPH010000230.1:0-3505 GCA_964561345.1 uncultured Candidatus Epulonipiscium sp. | reverse complement strand
AAAAAATCCTCCTAGACATAAGCCTAAGAGGACATAAAACACACTCAAATATTCTTCAATAACGCCCAAACCCTTTGTATCTTGGCTATTCTAGCTCTATGCGCACAACCGTCTCAACGTGATTCGTCTGAGGGAACATATCCACCGGCTGCACTTCTACAACCCTAAAGTCATGCTCTGTCAAGTACTTCAAGTCTCTAGCCAAGGTCCCTGGGTCACATGAGACATATACAAGCCGCTTAGGGGCCATTTCCACAATGGTTTCTAGTAGACTCTCCTCACACCCCTTACGTGGCGGGTCAACCACAATAACATCTGCCTTTACACCCTTTTCTTTAAACTTATAAGGAATCACTTCTTCTGCTTGTCCAAGGATAAATTCTACGTTCTCTATCCCATTAAGTACTGCATTACGTTTTGCATCTTCAATTGCTGCAGGAACAATTTCTACACCATACACCTTTTTGGCCTTCTGAGCTAAAAAAAGCGAAATGCTACCAATTCCACAGTAGGCATCCCATACGGTTTCTTGACCTGTAAGCTGAGCATATTCCATAACCTTATTGTATAGTACTTCTGTTTGAAGAGGGTTCACTTGGAAGAAGGATAAGGGAGATATTTCAAACTCTATGTCCCCGGTATAATCCCTTATATAGCTATTACCATATAGGGTTGTAATATTCCTACCAAGAATTACATTTCCTCTTTCTTTGTTGTGGTTTAAAACAATGCTTTTTACTTCTTTTATGGTTTGAAGTCTCTTCACTAGCTCATCACTAGCTGGCAAAGCTTTACCGTTAATAACGATACATACCATTATTTCATGGGTATGAAAGCCAACTTTCGTAACGATATGTCTAACAAGACCTTTATGCTTTTTTTCATCATAAATGGATGTATCGTATTCCGTTAAAAAGTCTCTTACAATTTTAATAATTTCTGTATTACTCTCGTGCTGGATATCACAGGTATCTGTGTCTATAATACGGTGGCTACGTGGTGCAAAAAAACCAATCTTTAGCTCGCCATTTTCTTTCCTAACAGGAAACTGTGCTTTATTACGGTACATATAAGGATTATCCATACCTATGGTAGGCTTAACTACTACATCTTCTATTTTACCAATACGCTCAAGTACATCTTCTACCTTTTTCCTTTTGTAATCAAGTTGACCTTGGTAAGCAAGGTGCTGAAGTTGACAGCCACCACAGTGTGAGGCTACTGGGCATTTTGGCTGAACCCTTAAAGGAGACGGCTGAATAATGGTCATTAGTTTTCCAAATGCAAAGTTCTTTTTTACCTTTATAATACGAGCTTCTACCACATCACCTGGAAGTACCTTATCAATAAAAACCGTGAAATCATCTACTTTTCCAATGCCTTCTGCCCTTGTTCCCAGATCATGAATGGGAATCGTATAATGCTCATTTTTAATTACAGGTACTTGCCTTTTAGTCTTCATATTTGCCACCTTTTACTTAATATATTGTTTTAACCCTATGTATTAGTTAAGATCTTGTGTTGTGCTCTCATCGTTATGAAGTAATGAGCGAATTGCTTTTGCTAGCTCTTCTTCATCCATTTCACTAAACGTTATTTCTTGGTTTTGTTTTTGAATGTATAGATCTAATAAAGGACTTTTCTTCTGTATTTTATCTTTTCCCATATTTTCCTCCTGTTTGTTTGACCTTATTTTGAATTATTCTTCATACCACTCACACACTGTACCCCGGCAAACGCAGTTTTTGCATTTGGGAAAGCTTGGCTCAGCAGTGCCTTTACCTGTTTGAATCATTGTTCGCATTTCTTTTAGGTGTCTGCTTATTTGGCGACGCAAGCCTCTAGTATTTTTTATAATAAACATACGGTTTTTATAAATAAGTCTCCCCTGCTTTGGACGCTTACCGTACAGATCTTCTATAATTAAAAAATAGGCTACTAGTTGCATTAAGTCCCCATGGTGAGGGTAGCTTTCATCTTCTTTTAGTTTGGTGCTTTTAAGTTCTACTGGAATATAGGCCCCACCTAGCAATGTCTGAAAAATATAATCTGGTTTTCCTTGTAGATCATATTTTTCAGATACTAGAAGCTTATTATCTTCTTCATCTGAGTAAATAATCTGTGCACCTGCTATCCCATGTCTTGGTTGTTTCATAATAATAGATGGCCGGACTAATTTAGATCCTAAGTAGATAATTATAATGGTAGCTAGGGCATATGTTACGATAGGTGCCATATGACTAAATCCTTTCTTCCTAACTAGGGATTAATATAAGTAATGAGTTGGGGCCAGAAAAAATATAATAATCCGCCAACTAACACTATTAGTAACATTAGGTATAGGGCCTTTTTGACTTTATACCACCTGTGATAATTAAGGTGAAACTTATTGCCTCTTACAAATGCATGGGTTCTAGGATCTTTTTTAATTCCTAAGGCTTTATTACGTTCTTTCCTAAGCTTAGTCAGCTCAGGATCCCCGTAAAGTCTTCTATAATACCACTGGTAATTACAGTAGACATACCTATTAATTTCGTTGGCTGATATTCTTGTTGCGTCATTATGCATTTGCTATCACCTTTACTTAGTTTAACCTTTAAAATTTACTTTTTCTAATGTTACGATTAAGAATACGATTGTAACCTGCATATTCATTATTTGATGTATCAGCTAGTAGCACTTCTTCTATGATTTTTATCCGTGAGTCCGTATTATCGGCGCTATGGACAATCATAGCTTCTATGGTCTTTGGCCGCTTCGGTGATCCAAATTCATATTCTCCGTGGTGGGACAATATAATATGTTTAATTAAAAGCCCAAGTTCCAGGGGAAAACCCTCTATTTCCTTTATGTGGTCATGGATCATTTCTACTCCCATAGGGATATGCCCCATCATGTTCCCCATATCTGTGTAATCATTCTCTGGGAAGGGGGATAATTCATGTAGCTTTCCTATATCATGTAATAAACAACCTGCTATTACAAGTTCTTTGTTTGCAATTGGGTAATGTTCACACAGGTTTTCACCTATCTTTGCTACGGTTACAGTATGCTCTAATAAGCCACCTAAATAGCCATGATGAACTGATTTAGCTGCTGAGTGAGATTTAAACTTATTGATAAACGGTTCTTCTAGGAAAAAGCTTTCTAATAGCGCTCTTATATAGACATTTTTAACACGGCCTATTAGGCCCATTAGGTCTTCTATAAGCACATCTATATCCTTCAAGGTGGCTGGAATATAGTCTGATTGGTCTAATTCTTCCGGATTAGCCTTTGCAATCTTATGAACATTAAGTTGGTATTCTTCTTGGTATATAATAACACTACCTTCAACTTCTATATAATCAAATACCTCAAAGTCTCCAATATTCTTATTAATATCCCATACCTTTGCTTCAAGCATGCCTGTTTTATCTTGTAATTTTAGTGCGTAGTAAGGCTTTCCATTTCTATTTTTAAGTTCTTGCTTAAATTTACATAAATACTTTTCAGTAATTGTATC
>CAZLPH010000229.1:1306-3510 GCA_964561345.1 uncultured Candidatus Epulonipiscium sp. | reverse complement strand
TTAGTGAGTCCATCTAATGCTTCTTTGGCATAGTCATTATACTTGATTTCTCTCATTTTATCACTCTTTCTATTTTATTGAAATCCTTACTTATAAGTATATGCTATAAGGCTTATTTTGTGATAGAATTAAATCTAATTAACAAGCATATTTCAAGGAGGATTTTATAATGACTAAATTAATAGACTTAAGAAGTGATACCGTAACTGGCCAACCTGACTTTATGAGAGAAGCTATGTTTCAGGCCCGTGTAGGTGATGATGTCTACGGGGATGACACAACCATGATTGAACTAGAAAGCTTAGCTGCCCGTATGATGGGCAAAGAAGCTGCTCTTTTTGTTCCTAGTGGAACTTTTGGTAATCAACTGGCCCTCTTTACCCACTGTAACCGAGGTGACGAAGTTATTTTGGGTGATTCATCTCATATTATAGCACATGAAGTTGGAGCTGCCTCTGTTATAGCTGGTGTACAACTTAGATCTATTGATAGTGATACAGGCACTTTATCACCTAAAGATATCGAAAGAAAAATACGAGTTGGCACTGATATACACTACCCCAATACAGGTCTAATATGCATTGAAAACGCTCATTCTTCCGGCCACGTTATCCCTCTTAGTAATATGAAAGAAATTTATGAGTTAGGAAATAGATATCATATACCTGTCCACCTAGACGGCGCCAGAGTATTTAACGCCGCTACGGCCCTGGGCGTAGATGTTAAGGAAATCACTCAGTACTGTGACACCCTTATGTTCTGCCTATCTAAAGGCCTGTGCTCTCCTGTTGGCTCCATTCTAGCTGGTGATAAGTCCTTTATTGATTTTGCACGCAAAAAACGCAAACTTATGGGTGGTGGCCTAAGACAAGCTGGTTTTCTTGGAGCCGCCGGAATTGTATCTCTCACACAAATGGTAGACCGGCTAAAAGAAGACCATGATCATGCTAAGCTATTGGCTAGTGAACTTTCTAAGTTACCCGGCATTAGGGTAGATCTGAGTAATGTAGATATTAACATGGTGTTTTTTACATTTGATAATCCTAATATTGATACTAATAAACTAGTAAACTTCTTCTTGGAGCACAATGTAAAAATTAATGATGTTGAAAATGGTGAAATGAGATTTGTAACCCATTACTGGGTTACAAAAGAAGATGTTTTTAAGGTTATTAAACTACTCGGCGTATTTTTAAATTCATTAAATTAATAACTAAATCACATCAGCAAACTTGGAGATGATTCTTTATGACAAAATCTAATATACGCTTCTTTTATCCAGATGGCTCTTTTTATTTTTCCCATCAAGAAAGAATCGGCTACTATGCAATGCCTGGCAACCATTTTCACAATCAATACGAACTCTATTATCTCGCCTCTGGCGAAAGAAATTATTTTATTAAAGATAAAGTTGTGAGTGTTAGCCCAGGAAATTTGGTCCTTATTAATAAAAATGACCTCCACAAAACAACAGATGCAGGCACAAATACCCACACAAGAACTGTTGTTAATTTTGATGAAAATTTTCTGTTACTATCACCACATATGGATGAGCTCATTGCCGAGCTATTTACTATTAATAACGGCGTTATTCCCTTTTACCTTGTGATCGCCAGCATCTAGAATCTTTTTTTAATAGGCTCCATTGGGAAATTAAAAATAAAAAAACTGGCTATGAAATTTCTCTCCAACTTATTTTAATGGAATTGTTAGTTTATACTAGGCGCCATATATCCAAACACCCACCTAGTATATTAACCCATTCAACCCCTATGCATGAAAAAGTTGATGAGATTGTCCAGTATATAAATAATAATTTTAGCCAGCCTCTTTCATTGTCATCTATTTCTAAACTATTCTATATTAGTCCCTATTATTTAAGCCGAATTTTTAAAGCAAGTACAGGCTTTACATTTGTTGAATATTTAAATAGTATGCGCATTAGAGAAGCCCAGCGCCTGCTCCTTGAGACTAGTGATAGCATTGCTATTATTGGTGAAAAGGTAGGGTGCGGAAGCGCTTCAAATTTCGGGAGAGTTTTTAAGAAAATTACTACTTTATCCCCTTTAGCCTACCAAAAGCTACATAAATTTAAAAAATAAATCTCTCTAAGATAAAACCGACCTTAGGATTAATCCTAAGGTCGGTTTTTATTATGCCTTAATCTTATTTTAGGGCCTTAACAATAATAGCTACTGCTTCAG
>CAZLPH010000229.1:0-1206 GCA_964561345.1 uncultured Candidatus Epulonipiscium sp. | reverse complement strand
GCTTCAGGTCTAAAGGTGCCATCAGGGTAGCCACCAATTGATCCTAGCTCAATTAATCGTTCAATACTGTTTTGTGCCCAGTGACCTTTAATATCACTTAATTCCGGTCTGTTAGTAACTTCTGGTGCTTCTTTGACGCCTAGTACAGCAAACTTTGTAAAGTGATTAACACCTACTGTAATCTCATCTCCAGATACTTTACCGCCAATATTAATCCACTGGGATAAGTCTTCATCATAGTAGTGGATTGCTGGCACTAAGCCATCTTCTAAATCTAATGGATTAAAGCTTAAGGTTACTTCTACTGCTTCAGCAAATTCATAGCGATCATGTTTTCCGATTTTGAATTCAAAAACATCACTTACTAATTTTTTGCCTACTTCAACTGTTGGTGGCTGAAGTACTTTTTCTACCGATACTTGTTCAGCCACACTACCTTTTAAAGCACCTGCTGGAATTGTAACCATAGCCTTGCGCTCTAAGCCTATCTTTCCGCCAGCAACTGGGTTAACTTCCGCCTTACCATTTGTTACAATAACTGGCTTTGGTTCTTCTTTACTTGGTGATGATCCGCCACTACTCTTGTCTTCTTCCTCATCTTCTTTTTTATCTTCTTTGTCTTCTTCTTTGTCTTCTTCTTTGTCCTCTTCTTTATCTTCTTCCTTGTCTTCTTCCTTTAGGAAGTTTTCCCACAGCTCTCCCCAGATAATATCACCATTACTATCTCTTTCATATGGAATGACTAATCCTAATTTATCAAAGTCTCTACTTGTAAAGCTTGCACCTGATTTATTAACAGCTGCTGTACCATTAAATAGATAGTTATTATCTGCCTCTGCATTGCTTGGATAGCTATCTTTCCCACCACCCTTGTATGAAATAAAACCATCAATTGTAAAATCAGGAGTAATATTTATATAGGTTGTAAAAACCAAGTTTCTAACGTTATCATAAGAAACATTATCCTTAGCAATAACACCTGGATTACTATTACTTGTAAATCCTGCTTCTCCGTTATGATAAGCTAAACTGTTTGTTATTATATGCGGAACATGAATTCCTTCTCCGCCCAGTTTAAAACCATTCTTATCACCACTACCGACAGTACCATCTGTTAAAAACCCATTACTATGGGCAATACTATCTTCTATTCTTACAGCACCTATAGCGCCTGTTCCTGCTTTTGTATATAAGTCCCACCCATCA
>CAZLPH010000228.1:0-3516 GCA_964561345.1 uncultured Candidatus Epulonipiscium sp. | reverse complement strand
GAAAAGGTAAGATAGGTTTTAGGCAGATGGCGCCATTGGTAGGGGAGTACGGTAATTTGAAAGTATATATTCCCAAAGAAAATGAAATTAAATAAGACAAACAAAAAGCTGATTCTCATGATGAGAATCAGCTTTTTATTTAGTTTAATTAACCGATATAAGCTTTTTTGTATAAGTCTGCAATTTCAGTAACCTTTGGAAGTCTTGGGTTAGCTGTTGTACATTGGTCTTCAAAAGCTTTGTATGAAAGATCTTCTACTGCGGCCATATAAGTTTTTTCATCAATGCCACAATCTTTAAAGTTCATTGGAATATTAACTTCTTTCATTAAGTTTTTTACAGCCTTAATTAAAGAGTCAACACCTTCTTGAGTTGTAGAAGCTGGTAGGCCTAATGCTTTAGCTACTTCTGCATACTTCTCAGGAGCTATAAATTTTTCGTACTTAGGGAAACTGGTAAATTTAGTTGGTGTTGTTACACCGTTGTACTTGATTACGTGTGGTAGTAAGATTGCGTTTGCCCTACCGTGTGCAACGTGGAACTCTGCCCCTAATTTATGTGCCATAGAGTGGTTAACCCCAAGGAAGGCATTGGTAAATGCCATACCAGCCATACAAGATGCGTTATGCATTTTTTCACGTGCCAGTGGATCATTGGCACCATTTTTGTATGATCTTGGTAAGTAATCAAATACCATTTGAATTGCTTTCATTGCGAGTGCGTCTGTATAGTCAGATGCTAGGATTGACACGTAAGCTTCAAGTGCGTGTGTTAGTACGTCAAGTCCTGTATCTGCTGTTACGCCAGCTGGTACACTCATAACAAACTCAGGGTCAATAATTGCAACGTCTGGTGTTAGCTCGTAGTCAGCAAGTGGGTACTTCATTCCCTTAGATTTATCAGAAATAACCGCAAATGATGTTACTTCAGAACCTGTACCTGATGTTGTTGGGATGGCTACAAATTTAGATTTTTTACCCATTATAGGGAACTTGTAAACACGCTTACGAATGTCTAAGAACTTTTGTGACATACCGTCAAAGTCAGCATCTGGGTTTTCGTAGAATAACCACATACCCTTAGCAGCATCCATAGGAGAACCACCACCAAGTGCAATAATAACGTCTGGTTTGAAGCTATTCATAAGGTCTGCGCCTTTTCTTACGGTTTCAATATCTGGATCGGCTTCTACGTCACTAAATACGTCGATAACAACATTATTTTGGTTCTTTTTAAGTTGGTAGATAACTTTATCCACATAACCAAATTTAACCATCATTGGGTCTGTAACGATTAAAGCACGTGTGATATTTGGCATTTTTTCAAGGTACTGAGTTGAGCCTGCTTCGAAATAAATTCTTTCTGGAATCTTAAACCATTGCATATTCACGCGTCTTTTCGCCACCCTTTTTTTATTGATTAAGTTTGCAGCCGTTACGTTAGATGTTGTGGAGTTACCGCCGTATGATCCACATCCAAGTGTTAGTGAAGGCATATTTGAGTTATAAATATCACCAATAGCACCGTGTGTTGAAGGTGAATTAATAACAATACGACCTGTTTTTAGTTGCTTACCGTACTGATTAATAATAGCATCATCATTAGAGTGAATAACAGAAGAGTGACCTAATCCACCAAATTCAACCATAGCCACTGCTAAATTAATACCGTCTTGAGCATCTTTTGCCTTAAGAATAGCAAGAACAGGAGAAAGTTTTTCTCTTGATAATGGGTGATCAGGGCCTACGCCGTCAATTTCACAGCAAAGTACTTTTGTATCTTCAGGAATCGTAACACCAGCAAGTGCTGCAATTTCAAAAGGGTACTTACCAACGATAGCTGGGTTAACCATATTTGTTTCTGGGTTAATAACAATTGGTGTGATTTTCTTAATTTCTTCTTTTGTAGCAAAATAGCAATTGTGTTTTTTCATGAATGCTACTGCTTGGTTATATATAGGTGCTTCGATGATTGCCGCTTGCTCAGATGCACAAATCATTCCGTTGTCAAATGACTTTGAAAGGACAAGGTCTGTAACTGCTTGCTCAACATTAGCTGTTTTTTCAATAAAACATGGAACGTTACCAGGGCCTACTCCGAGAGCTGGTTTACCTGATGAGTATGCCGCGCGGACCATTCCAGATCCACCTGTTGCAAGGGTCGTAGCTATACTTGGGTGATTCATAAGTGCGTTAGTTGCTTCAATAGATGGGACCTCAATCCACTGAATACAGTTCTCTGGAGCACCTGCTGCTACGGCTGCATCTCTAAGGATACGAGCTGCCTCAGCTGAACACTTTTGTGCGTTTGGGTGAAAACCAAAAATAATCGGATTACGTGTTTTAGCAGAAATAATGGATTTAAACATGGTTGTAGAGGTTGGATTAGTAACAGGTGTTACCCCTGCAATAATACCAAGAGGCTCAGCAATTTCAGAGTATCCTTCTTCTTCGTTATCTTCAATAAGGCCAACTGTCTTATCATATTTAATACTATGGTAAACATATTCTGTTGCAAAGATATTTTTGGTTACCTTGTCTTCAAAAATACCTCTATCTGTTTCTTCAATTGCAAGTCTTGCTAAGTTCATGTGTTCTCTAACACCTGCTAGAGCCATTGCTTTTGTGATTTCATCCACTTGTTCTTGTGTAAGATTCATATAAGCCTTAAGTGCTTCATCTGCCTTTTGTACAAGAGCGTCTACCATTGCTGTAGCGTCCATAGGTTTGACGTTTTGTTTGTTTGTTTTTTTATCTGACATCATGATCCTCCTTGTTTGACTAATTATATAAATTGTTTATTAGTTTCCTTGTGACCTTATTCAACCAAGTTAGTGTTAAACAATTAACAACTAAGTTTAAAAAAAGGCTTCTTTTAAACTTGAATACTATACCTTGTTTACAAAGAAGTCTGGTTGCGTTTGGTTAGTTATCTGTATTACATGTTAATAGTACCACGGAGAATAATATACGTCAATAAGTAGTTGTTAAAAATATAACGAAAATATAACTGAAAAATAAATATATCAAATACATTTACTAATAAATTTGTACATAAATAAAATGCTTACAAGACTTTTTGTTTAAAACAACCAAACAAATATGAAAACAGCCTAAAATAATATCTAAAAAGGCATAAAAAGAACCCAGGTTTCAGGGGGAGAAACCTGGGTTGAGGGGGGATTTAGCGATGTACCTCACACTTGGTACAATTATATTATAGACAATAATGAAATGTTTTATACACACATTGCAAAAAAACTTTAATATGCTATAATAATCATAAGAAAACCATATAGTATACGAGCTATGATGAAAGAATAATTTTGGCAGATGCTTCCTAGAGAGTTGATGGCGGTGTAAATCAACAAGCATATCAAAACAATTCCGCTTTCGGAGCTACCAGTGATGAGCTGGAAGGGTCATGCCCTATATCCCATGACTAAAGTGGCCGGTGATACGGCAAGATAGGTGGTACCACGAGTATAATTTGCTCGTCCTTCATAATATTATGAAG
>CAZLPH010000227.1:0-3561 GCA_964561345.1 uncultured Candidatus Epulonipiscium sp. | reverse complement strand
AGAGCAGTTTTTTTTAGGAAAAATACGAATAGCCAAGGTGATATTGAAAAATATGGACTACTATTGCTCCCAGCTACAGGTATTGGCTTGTCAGTTATGGCCGTTATTACAATCATTAACTATACATACGTTGCTCCCGTCATACAACAAAATAAATGGTTACTTATGGCTTTATTAGCTTTTATCGTCTATTTAGCTATTTATTTTTATATTGATAGGATTTATTATTGGATCAAACATACCCCCTATAAAGAGAACAAGGCAGAGATGTTTTATGTGAAGCTAAAATTACTTGCCGTCTCATTTTTGGAATGGCTTATGGCTAGTTTTTTCTTTCTCTATATTATTAGGCAGTTCAATAGAGATATTTCTGTGTATAGTCTCCTAGGGATATTCACGCTAGCTTCAATTGCAGGAATCATAAGCTTACTTCCAGGTGGCATAGGATCTTTTGATTTGCTTATATTATCAGGGCTTCAATATTACGGGGCAACGGCAGAGCATGTATTGGCGACATTAATTTTGTACCGAGTATTTTATTATTTTACGCCACTTGTAACAAGTATTATTTTAACCTTACTCATTCAATTTAAAAATGGAAAGGGGCCATTAAATCCTAGGAATATTAAAAAAATTAAAGGAATGATTAATTACACCTCAAATATTACAAATCTTTTCATACGAATATTAGTACTTTTAAGTGGGAGCGTTTTATTAGTCTCAGCCTTGGTTCCGGGTATTGAAAGTAGGATTAAAATTGCAGCAAAGTTACTGCCCTTTCCTGTTTTACAGTTATCACATCAGCTATCTATTTCAATCGGCATTTTGCTTATTATGATATCAAGGGAAATTGGCATGAAGGTAAAACGGGCTTATCACTTGACCTTTTATTTACTTCTAGCTGGAGCAGTTTTTACATTTATAAAAGGATTTGATTATGAAGAGGCAGTTTTTATAGGGATTGTATTAGTGATACTTAAAATGTCAAAAAACAGTTTTAATAGAAAAAGTATACCATTTAATTGGGTGAGAACTTTAATAAATAGTATTGCAGCATTTGTTGGGATTGTGATATATATTAATTTAAAACATATAATTTTAAATGATTTCATACAAAAATATACCTTTACAAGTATTTTTAAAAACGGTGGTTTAAATCAAGTTTGCAGTGGAATTATAGCCTATGCTTCTATCATTATGTTCTTGATCATTTGGCAAAAAAGAAAGCCTAAGATTAGTTATGACAAACGTTATGAGGAACTTGATGAAAAAAAGCTTGGCAGTTTTTTAAGTAAATATAATGGCCATTACTTAACCCATTTAATTCATCTGAAAGATAAGCATATCTTTTGGGGCTCATCAGCTACAGTTGCCATTGTGTATGAAAAAAGTCATAATATTATTGTGATTTTGGGAGACCCTATAGGTGACACTAAAAATTTTAGTGAGGCAATATCTGAGTTTCAAGGATTTATCGATGAGTACGGGTATAAGTCGGCTTTTTATCAGGTAAGTGAGTCTATGTTACCTATTTATCACGATCATGGATACAATTTTTTTAAATTAGGGGAAACCGCATTGGTAGACTTAGAAGAATTTAATCTAGTGGGATCTAAGAAAAAGGATTTTAGAAATATTCTTAGCCGATTTAAAAGAGATGGATACGTCTTTGAATTATTGCCAACCCTTGCAGATGACTTATTTGTACCCCTAAAAGAAATTTCAGATGAATGGTTACAGGGGCGAGGCGAAATGGGTTTTTCCCTTGGTAGATTTGATAAGGACTACTTAAAGCACTCACCTATTGGAATGGTAAAAGAAGTTGCCACAAATGAGATTATAGCATTTGCTTCTATTATGCCAAGCTATAATGGGAACAGGTCAGCGTCTATTGATTTAATGCGCTTTAAAAAAGAAACACCTAATAGCACCATGACATTCCTAATCCTGAACTTATTAATGAGCTACAAGGAAAATGGCTATAAGGTATTTAATGTAGGAATGGCACCACTTTCAAATGTAGGAAAAACACAAAATGCCCATTTGAGTGAGAAAATAGCCCATTTAGTCACCCACTACGGTAAACATTTTTATAGTTTTGATGGGCTTAGAAACTATAAAGAAAAGTTCAATCCTAAATGGGAGGCTAGGTATTTAGCATATGAAGAGATGGCATTATTGCCATCTTCATTAATTGAAGCAACCATCTTAATTCATTCTAAATAAGATGGGAAAATAGTAATGTTGAACAAAGGAAGTAATATGTTATACTGCATATTGATTAAGAACAGGCAATATGCTATTATAAAGGTGTAATAAACAATATAAAGGAGGAATTATAATGAAGAAAATACTATCTATTTTATTAGCAACAATGGTTATATTCACTATGGTTGGATGTAACAAGAAAACAGAGGGTGACCCAGGAGCGCAAACAGGTGATACACCAACTAAAGAAGAAACTAAAGAACCAGACAAAAAATCAGGTTATGAATTAGCTTTAATAACTGATATAGGTACCATTGACGACAAGTCTTTTAACCAAGGGTCATGGGAAGGTGTAGAGGCGTATGCAAAAGAGAATGATGTTACATACAAATACTACCAACCTGCTGAGAAGACAACAGATGCCTATTTAAACACAATTAGTTTAGCAATTGATGGTGGAGCAGCATTAGTTGTATGCCCAGGTTACTTATTTGAAGAAGCAGTATACGAAGCGCAAGAGCAATACCCAGAGACTAAGTTTATTATTTTAGACGGGGAACCACATAATGCGGATTACTCAGATTTCAAAATCAATGATAACGTATACGCAATCTTCTACGCTGAAGAAGAAGCAGGGTTTTTAGCTGGTTACGCTGCTGTAAAAGAAGGACACACTAAGCTTGGATTTATGGGTGGTATGGCTGTGCCAGCTGTTAAGCGTTTTGGCTATGGTTTTGTAGAAGGCGCTGAGTATGCTGCCAAAGAACTTGGCGTGGCAAATATTGATATGAAATACCACTATACTGGTGGATTTGATGCAACACCTGAAGCTAAGGCAATGGCAGCATCATGGTACAATGAAGGAACAGAGGTAATCTTTGCATGTGGTGGGGCAGTTGGTAACTCTGTAATGGCTGCAGCTGAAGACACAAATTCTAAAGTAATTGGTGTAGACGTTGACCAATCAAGTGAATCTGACACAGTTATCACATCAGCTCTTAAAATGCTTTCAATCTCAGTGTATGATGGTATCAAAGCATATTATGCAGGGGAATTCCCAGGTGGGCAAGTTATTTCATTAGATGCTAGTGATGATGGCGTTGGTTTACCAATGGATACGTCAAAATTCGAGACTTTTAGTCAAAGTGATTATGACACTATTTATAAAGAACTAGTAGACGGTAATATTTCACTTGTAAACGACGAAGATGTTGAGAGTGAAGCTGATATATCAGTTGACAATGTTACAGTAGAATCAATTGATTAATTACTCATTAAAAGGTGCTTCGGCACCTTTTTTAGTTAGGAGGGTATGCGGGTGGAATATATTATTGAGATGAATGGTATTACAAA